>DASWXS010000029.1:0-5389 GCA_036405375.1 Bacteroidia bacterium | reverse complement strand
GATATTGGAGCAGCAGTTGGTTTCAAAGATATCCGTACAGGAGATACATTATGCGACGAGAAACATCCAATTGTTCTTGAAGCAATGAACTTCCCTGAGCCGGTTATCGGTATCGCTATTGAGCCTAAAACTCAGGCTGACTTAGATCGTCTTGGAGTAGGTTTAGGTAAATTAGCTGAAGAAGATCCTACTTTCCGTGTTAAAACTGATGAGGATAGCGGACAAACAATTATCTCTGGAATGGGCGAGCTTCACTTAGAGATCATCGTTGACCGTTTAAAGCGTGAGTTCAAAGTGGAAGTTAACCAGGGAGCTCCTCAGGTATCTTACAAAGAGAATATCGTTGGTACAACTGAACACCGTGAGGTTTACAAAAAACAAACAGGTGGTCGTGGTAAATTCGCGGATATTAAAGTTACTCTTGGGCCAGTTGACGCTGACTTCACAGGTGGAGATCTTCAGTTCGTTAACGAGATCACGGGTGGTAACATCCCTCGTGAATTCATCCCTTCAGTAGAAAAAGGATTCAAAGCATCTATGGTGAATGGTGTATTGGCAGGTTACCCACTTCAGCAACTGAAAGTTGTATTGAAAGACGGTTCTTACCATAACGTCGATTCAGATGCATTATCATTCGAGATCTGTGCTAAAACAGCTTACCGTGAAGCATTACCAAAATGTAAACCGGTATTGATGGAGCCGATCATGAAAGTTGAGGTACTTACTCCGGAACAAAACATGGGTGATGTAGTAGGTGACTTGAACCGCCGTCGTGGTCAGATCGAAGGTATGGACAGCAAAGGAACTGCACAGGTTATCAAAGCTAAAGTTCCACTTTCTGAAATGTTCGGTTACGTAACTCAATTACGTACGCTTACTTCAGGTCGTGCAACTTCAACTATGGAGTTCTCTCATTACGCTGAAGCACCAGCTAACGTTGCTGCAGATGTGATCGCTAAATCAAAAGGTAAAACAGAAAAAGTATAATACGTTCTTTATAAAAAAATAATTATGAGTCAAAAAATCAGAATTAAACTAAAGTCTTACGATTTCAACTTAGTTGATAAATCGGCAGAGAAAATTGTAAAGACAGTGAAATTAACAGGAGCAGTAGTAAACGGACCAATTCCACTTCCTACTCACAAAAAGATCTTCACTGTATTACGTGCACCACACGTTAACAAAAAAGCGCGTGAACAATTCCAGGCTTGTACTTACAAGCGTTTGTTAGACATCTATAGTTCAACTTCAAAAACTGTTGATGCTTTAATGAAACTTGAATTGCCAAGTGGTGTTGAGGTTGAGATCAAAGTTTAGTTATCAGTACCAGATCAAAAGATCATCACAAGAACAAAAATTAATTAGTAATAAATAAATAAGTAAAAATGTCCGGAATAATTGGTAAAAAAGTAGGAATGACTAGCTTCTTCGGTGCCAATGGTAAATACATACCATGCACAATTATCGAAGCAGGTCCTTGCGTTGTTACGCAAGTAAAAACCAAAGAAAAAGACGGTTACGAAGCATTGCAATTATCTTTCGATGAGAAGAAAGAAAAGCACACTTCTGCTGCCATGAAAGGTCACTTTCAAAAAGCATCAACAACTCCAAAAAGAAAAGCTGTTGAGTTTCGTCACTTTGAAGAATCAAAAAATTTAGGTGATGTAGTAACAGTTGAGCTTTTCGCAGAAGGAGATCTTGTAGAGATCTCTGGTACTTCGAAAGGTAAAGGTTTCCAGGGTGTTGTAAAACGTCACGGATTCAGCGGGGTAGGTCACGCTAACAAATCTCACGGTCAGCACGATCGTGAAAGAGCACCAGGTTCATTAGGAGCTTCTTCAGATCCTTCACGTGTATTCAAAGGTATGCGTATGGCTGGAAGAATGGGTGGAGATAAAGTGAAGATCCAGAACATTGAAGTGGTTAAAGTTATGCCTGAGAAAAACATCCTTTTAATCAAAGGATCTGTTGCTGGCGCTAAAGGTTCTTATGTAGTAATCGAGAAATAAAAAATCAGACAATGCAAGTTGAAGTAACAAATATAAGCGGTAAAAAAACCGGGAAAAAAGTAGAGCTAGTGGATACTATCTTTGCTGCTGAGCCCAACGATCATTGTATTTACTTGGATGTAAAACAATTTTTGGCTAACCAACGCCAGGGAACTCACAAATCTAAAGAGCGTGCTGAAATTTCACGTACTACTAAAAAGTTGAAAAGACAAAAGGGTACAGGTGGAGCTCGTGCAGGTTCAATGAAATCTCCTTTATTCATAGGTGGTGGCCGTGCATTCGGTCCTCGTCCAAGAGATTACTCTTTCAAACTGAACAAAAAAGTGAAACGTTTAGCTCGTGTATCAGCACTTTCTTACAAAGCAAAAGAAAATGCGATCATGGTGTTGGAAGACTTCACTTTTGATGCTCCAAAAACCGCTAAATATGCGGAATTATTGAAAAATTTAGCTCTTACCGATAAAAAAACACTATTAGTGTTGGGTGAATCAAATAAAAACGTATATTTGTCGTCCCGAAATTTAGAGCGTGCGAAGGTTGTAGTAGCTTCAGATTTAAATACTTACGACATTCTAAACGCTTCAAATGTAGTTTTAGCTGAGAGTTCTTTGAAACAAATCGAAACAATTTTAACGAAATAAAATGGAAATTTTAATTAAGCCGATCATCACAGAAAAGATGACATCGCAAGCCGAAAAACTAAATCGATATGGCTTCGTTGTAGACAAAAAGGCGAACAAAGTCCAAATCAAACAAGCTGTTGAAGCAATGTATGGTGTAACTGTTAAATCAGTAAACACTCAGCAGTATGTTGGTAAAGTAAAAACGCGTAACACCACCCGTGGTATCGCAGTAGGACGAGTTAACAGATCGAAGAAAGCTATCATCACTTTAAAGGATGGTGATATGATTGACTTCTATTCAAATATTTAATAATTCAGAAAAGAATTTAAAAAATGGCATTAAAAAAGTTAAGACCGTTAACACCAGGGCAACGCTTTAAGCTGGTAAGTGACTATTCTGAGATCACTACTAATGTTCCTGAAAAGAGCTTAATCGCTCCTACTAAAAGATCCGGCGGTCGTAATAATACCGGAAAAATGACCATGCGCTATATTGGCGGTGGACATAAAAAAGCATACCGTATCATCGACTTCAAAAGAGATAATGACGGTGTTGTTGGAACAGTAAAAACTATCGAGTACGATCCAAATCGTACTGCACGTATCGCTTTAGTTCACTTCAAAGATGGTGACAAACGTTACATTATAGCTCCTCAGGGATTAACAGTTGGACAAACTGTTGTATCTGGTAAAGATGCTACTCCGGAAGTTGGTAATACACTTTTCTTAAGTGATATTCCTCTTGGAACAATCATTCATAACATCGAATTACGTCCTGGACAAGGTGCAGCTATGGCTCGCAGCGCAGGTACTTATGCACAGCTTTCAGCTCGTGATGGTAAATATGCAGTATTGCGTATGCCTTCAGGTGAGGTTCGTATGGTGCTGATTACTTGTAAAGCTACTATTGGTGCTGTATCTAATCCTGATCATAACCTTGAGGTTCATGGTAAAGCAGGTCGTAAACGTTGGTTAGGTGTTCGCCCTCGTACACGTGCGGTTGTGATGAACCCGGTTGATCACCCAATGGGTGGTGGTGAAGGTCGTGCATCTGGTGGACACCCACGCTCACGCAAAGGTTTACCAGCTAAAGGCTTCAAAACCCGTTACAAGTCTAAGGCTTCTAACAAACATATCATAGAAAGAAGAAAAAAATAATAAATCAGTTTAATGGCTCCTGACCGTTACCGGGAGTTCAGAACAAAAAGAAAACAGAAATGGCAAGATCGTTAAAAAAAGGACCGTTCATCGACCACAACCTTGACAAGAAGATTGAGGAAATGAACAAGACTAACAAAAAATCGGTGGTTAAAACCTGGGCTCGTCGCTCTACTATTCCACCTGAGTTTGTTGGGCACACATTCGCTGTGCACAACGGGAACAAATTTATCCCGGTGTATGTAACAGAAAACATGGTAGGACACAAATTGGGAGAATTTGCTGCTACCCGTTCTTTCAAAGGACACTCAGGAAATAACAAAAAATAATATTTAGATAAAAAAGAATAGCGATGGGCAAAAGAAAAAGGTTAGTAGCCGAAGCCAGAAAAGAGTCGAACAAAAGCAGTTACTTCGCAAAGTTGAATGACTGTCCGACCTCTCCTCGTAAAATGAGAATTGTTGCAGATCTGATCCGTGGAGCAGAAGTATTCCAGGCATTGAATGTATTAAAATTCAGCACTAAACATGCTTCAGTTAAATTAGAGAAATTAGTAAAATCTGCAATTGCGAACTATGAAGCAAAAACAGGTTCTAAACCAGATGAAAATACACTATTTGTAAAAGACATCATGGTGGATAGCGGTTTCCAATTGAAGCGTTTAAGAACTGCTCCTCAGGGAAGAGGATACAGAATCAGAAAAAGGTCAAATCACGTAACAGTAATTTTAGGTACAAAATAATATTAAGAAATGGGACAAAAAGTTAATCCAATAGGTTTACGTTTAGGAGTTATCAAAGGATGGGACTCGAACTGGTTTGGTGGAAAAGATTATTCCGACAAATTGGTTGAAGACGAAAAAATCAGAAAATACCTTACTGCTCGTTTACCAAAAGGCAGCATTTCGAAAGTTATTATCGAAAGAACCCTAAAGTTAATCACTGTTACAATCAATACTGCACGTCCGGGAATCATTATCGGAAAAGGCGGTAAAGAAGTTGACAAATTGAAAGAAGAGCTTAAGAAGTTCACTAAAAAAGAAGTTCAGATCAATATCTTCGAAATCAAACGTCCGGAATTAGACGCTCGTTTGGTAGCTGATAGTATTGCTCGTCAGATAGAAGGACGTATCTCTTACAAAAGAGCATCAAAAATGGCAGTTGCTTCTGCAATGAGAATGGGAGCGGAAGGAATCAAAATCAAGATTTCTGGTCGTTTACAAGGTGCAGAGATGGCTCGTTCAGAAATGTACAAAGATGGAAGAACTCCATTGCATACACTTCGTGCGGATATCGATTATGCAGTTGGCGAGGCTCTTACAGCGTTTGGTTTATTAGGTGTAAAAGTTTGGGTGTGTAAAGGTGAAGTTTATGGAAAACGTGATCTTTCTCCAAACGCAGGTATGCCGAAAGACAAAAAACGCGACAACAATTCACCAGCTCCTAAATTCAACGCAGGTGGACCACGTGGCGGAAACAAAAGAAGAGAAAAACCAGCTAACTAATTAAAAGAATCGTTAAGTAATAAAAATTTACAACAATGTTACAGCCAAAAAGAACGAAATATAGAAAGATGCACAAGATGAAGATGAAAGGTCTT
>DASWXS010000028.1:0-3119 GCA_036405375.1 Bacteroidia bacterium | reverse complement strand
TCTACTTCTGCATTTTTATTGAGTAAAATAGTACAGATAGAAGCATTCCCATTTTCCACTGCCCAGTCAATTGCTCGCATACTTTCGAGGTCCGTAACGTTTACATCGTTTTCGAAATCAAGTATTACTTTCAGTATTTTTTCGTTGTCTGCCCTTGCTGCACTGATGAGCATATACGAACCGTCATAATCATCAAGAGTTGCGAGCTCCTGGGTTAATGTGATGTTCTCCTCTTTCAGTATTTTGTCGAACATGTTTGAATAAGTAGTGGGCGAGCCGTCTTCCGACCGGTAATACATAGCGAAGCTGAGTAAGGTCACTATTTCTTTCTTATCAGAAGTGTTCACTACAGCACCTTTTGATTTCAAATACGTATATAATTCAGGTTGATTGGTTCCTGCGGCATATATCAGGGGTGTATCGCCAAGTTTATTTTTTGCGTTCACATTCACGTTTCTTTTTACCAATGTATCGATGATCATTTTCGCAATATCAATCGATTTGATGGCGTTTATTCCGGGTATACCCGAATGCGTTTTGGTGTCGTTGTAACTTGCAGTAAGGGTATGCACCAGGTTTTGTTTCTGGAAATTCTGAACATTGGCATTTGCTCCCAGGCTCAATAATTTAAAGAACATTTTATAATTATTATAAGTTAAGGCCACCTGTATGGGAGCCTGTCCGTGGCAGGAAGAACATTCGTGATCAATGTCGCATTTATTTTTTACCAGGAAATCGAGCATCCGTATATTATCGTTTCGCACTGCATGGGCTATACATTTGTTGAGTTCTTCCTTTATATCCAGGTATGCTTCCAGTTTTTTGCTGTTGGAAACAAATTCTTCCAGGCAGGGCTGACAATTCATCACCGCGCTCCACTCAATGGCAGAGAAAGTATATTTTACCAACGAATCAGCAGTTTCTCCTTCTTTTACGGAGAACAGCTCTTCCGCTTTGATATCGCCTTCCATGTACATTTTTACATATGGAGCGTCAGCTTTTTCAATTTTGTTGAATAATTTTTGCGCATGGATATGCGTAATGAACAGAATAACAAATGAGAAAAATAAGGAAGTTTTTTTCATGGTTTGTTTGCTTTTATAACGGGTTTTCCGGATAAAAGTACATTTTTTTCGAAGTGGCCGCAGGGTATTTTTTTACTCCTTAAATTTTGTATATTTAGCGGTTTATACGGAATTAAAGATGGCAAGAAAGAAAATTGTTGCGGGCAACTGGAAAATGAATAAAACGCTCCGGGAGGCAGAAATGCTTGTGCATGAAGTGCTTCAGGCGGATACTAATAAAAATGTTACAAAGATATTCTTTCCGCCTTTCCCATTTTTAACGAAGGTTGGAGATATTCTTCATAACAACTCTACGGATTTTTATTTCGGTGCGCAAAATTGTCATCATAATGAAAGTGGAGCATATACAGGTGATGTTTCTGCAGCAGCTGTTGCTTCCGTTGGAGCGCAGTATGTGCTTGTTGGCCATTCAGAAAGAAGAGTTTTCTATAAGGAAACACCCGAACAGCTTATCCAGAAAATCAGGCATTGTCTCGCCCATAACCTTACCCCGGTGTATTGCATTGGAGAAATGCTTCCGGGCCGCGAAGCCAATAAACATTTTAGCATTATCGAACAGCAATTGGAAGAAGTGCTGTTCCGGTTTTCTGCTGACGATGCAAAAAAGATGGTAATTGCTTATGAGCCGGTATGGGCTATTGGTACCGGAAAAACTGCTACTCCGGAAGAAGCAGGGGAGATGCATTCATTCATCAGGAACCGTATCGCTCATCATTATAATGAAGAAGTTGCCAATTCAATTTCTATTTTATACGGTGGAAGCTGTAACGCGCAAAATGCAAAAGAATTATTTGCTACTAAAGATATCGACGGCGGTTTAATTGGAGGAGCTTCATTAAAAGCTGCTGATTTTGTAACGATCATAAACTCGTTTTAATGGACTACGTTCAGGTTGATTTTAAGGTAGAACCCGTACAGCCAGGCAGTGATGTGCTTATTGCCATATTGGGTGAAATGGATTATGAGTCGTTTGTGCAAAATGACAATGGTTTTGAGGCTTATATTCAGAAAGACCTTTTTAATGAAGAATCTTTGAATGACCTTGGCGACTTCGGATTTAATTATCGATGGACCATTCAAAACATAAAGCAGGAAAACTGGAATGAAGAATGGGAAAAGAATTTTCACCCGGTATTGGTAGAAGATAAATGCTGCATTCGCGCGTCTTTTCATGAACCACAAGCGGTGCAGCTGGATATTGTTATTAATCCCAAAATGTCGTTTGGAACCGGGCATCATGATACCACCTGGATGATGTCGAGGGTTTTGTTTGATATTGACATAAAAGGGAAAGATGTTTTGGATATGGGATGCGGTACCGGGGTGCTTGCGATCATTGCAAAGAAACTTGGAGCTGCGAAAGTTACAGGTATCGATATCGACGATTGGAGCATAGAAAACAGCATAGAAAACGCAGAACTCAATGATGCAGTTGGAATCGATTTCTTCAAAGGAAACGTGGAAGACCTGGAAGGAAAAGTATATGATGTTATTTTGGCAAACATAAACCGTAATGTATTGCTTGCTCATTTGCCACAGTATAACGAAAGTCTTAAAACAGGAGGATTGTTATTGCTAAGTGGCTTTTTTGAAAATGATTTTGAAGAGCTGAATAAAAAAGCAAGCAGTTGCGGATTTAATTTTGAAAGCAAAACAGTCAGGAATGGTTGGGCGATGTTGAAGTACAAAAAGTAATAACGTTTCTTGCTTTTCTATTAAAATCTTCTTTATTTAGTAGCAAACAAACATTAAAAAACCATGGGATACTTTGTAAAAAATCTTTCGAATACCAACGAACTTACTTCTAATGTATATGCCGGAATCCAGCCAATGGAGCTGGCACAAAAGCTGGATGCTATGTTCAAGGCAGATGGATATATTCTTGTTGAAGGACAGGCAAATAATGCAACTTACGAAAAGGGAAATCGGGTAATGCGCATACTTTTTGGGGCATTTGTAAAATACTTCAAATTCAACCGTACCATTACACTTAATCCTGATCAGACCATTACGGTTAATTTCGCTAAACAAACC
>DASWXS010000027.1:0-2803 GCA_036405375.1 Bacteroidia bacterium | reverse complement strand
GTTTTTAATCACTGACAATTTTTTCTGCTTTTGAATAGTTGCAATGGTATAATAAAACGAAACACAAAGGATAATTATTATGAATCCTGAAACAGCAAGCATTACCCATAGGGTTTGAAAAATATATCGTTTATGCTTTGGAAAATAAACCGATAAAAACGTTGGTTTTACGAATGCATTGTTGGGTGCCAGGTTCACTTTAAAATAACACCCTGACGTATCACATTCATGTACCGAACGTTCGAAATCGCCAATACTTTTTGTTTCATCGACATTGATCCGATAGATATAATTGGTTTTGATCCCGTTGGACGCAAATTCCGCTCTTAAAAGTGAATCGAGCAATACCGTGTCTATCTGCGGCTTATAATTCTTGTATATATTAATACTTACCAATTCTTCAAACAGGTCATTTACCATCTCTGTTCGCTGTGCCATTAATTCCAGTTTCAGCTTCTCCACGTCTCCCGGACTATTCTGCGTGATCACTGGTCCAAGAATATTGTTTGATTCCATGGTATCACCTTCATACTTATTATAAGATGTTGTAACTACACCATTGGAATCGGTGGTGAGCTCCTCAAACACTTTCACGTTCACCTGATCCTTTTCAAACAGGTTATTCACCTTGTTTTTCATGGTATCAGTGGAAAGCACTTTTTTAATAGAGTAATCGGCAGGATATGTGCGGATACCCTGCTTTCTCAAACGGATATTTTTTTTGATCTTGGCTGCTGCCGAAGTCTTATCCAATTTGGAAACCAGGTTGTCGAGTGTTTCTTTAACCGAGGATCTGAATTCATCTTCTCTCAACTCAACCGCACTGTTTATCCAGAATAATTGCACACCAATGAGGGCAAGAATAGATATACTTACCAGTATGGTGACAACGCTCGTATTTTGCTTAAACATAGAAAGAACAAAATTAGTTTTTAACACTTGTAAAACAGTGGATTAAGAAATTTTAACAAAGAAAAATTGATTTAAATTTTGTTAACTATGATTAATCATATATATTTGCCTCAGGTTTTAGTTAGTGTTTCATAGGTTGCAAGCCGAGAGGCTTGCGAGGTCCCGCCTGCAAAGGCGGGATTTTTTTTGTCCCGTTGAAAATCACGTTTATTTTCCAGTCGTTTTATTCTATACTTTTGAGTTTATGGAAGAGATAATCAGTTTAAGTGAAATAGCAAAAAAGTATGTGATAGGTACGGAAGAAATTCATGCGCTGAAATCTGTTTCTTTAAAAATTCACAAGAACGAATATGTTGCTTTAATGGGTCCATCAGGCTCAGGCAAATCAACATTGATGAACATACTCGGATGCCTTGATACGCCCAGCTCTGGCGAGTATATCCTCAACAAATTATCAGTTGCAAAAATGCTCGATAATGATCTTGCCGAAGTACGTAATAAGGAAATCGGGTTTGTATTTCAAACATTTAATTTGCTGCCCCGCTCTACAGCTCTTGATAATGTAGCTCTTCCACTCGTATATGCCGGTATTGCAAAAAGTGAGCGTGAAAAAATGGCTACTGAATCATTAACACAGGTTGGGCTTGCGAATCGTATGTCGCATAAACCAAATGAATTATCGGGCGGACAAAGACAACGTGTAGCCATTGCGCGCGCATTGGTAAATAAGCCTGCCATTATTTTAGCAGATGAGCCTACAGGAAATTTGGATTCTAAAACATCGGTTGAGATCATGGGCTTGTTTGAAGAGATCCACAAAAATGGTAATACCATTATTCTTGTAACACACGAAGAAGACATCGCGCGTCACGCACACCGCATTGTTCGTTTGAAAGATGGATTAGTGGAAAGCGATACTATGAATGATAATATCATTACAGTATCAGCAAGAACAGAAGTTTAGTCAAATGCCCTGATAATTGGCATCGCAATACGTGCAGTAACAAACCACTTATTATCTTCTCTCCGAAATTCTTTTTTGAAAACCATATTATATCCGCAGTTCACTGAAAAAATTCCCCAGCCAAGTCCAAGTTCTGGCCTGTAAAACCAATGTACCCTTTCATTGCTGATGTAGTTTTCTGTGAAACCAAATTTGATCGCGTTGATCATTAAAGGTGATGTTACCTGTCCTGCCGAAAACCACACTTCATATCCCTGTCGGGTAATATTCTTATTGAAGCCACATGTAAATGCCTGGTAATTTACGGGAATCAAACTTGAGGCAACCACTTCTTTCTTACCTGTTTCTTTATTGAGATTTTTCATTTTATACCTCGGATCCAAAAAACCCACAGGTGATATTTCGATTCCTATATACTCATTCTTTGGAGCTTTAATGTAAGTAATTCCCAATGGAATCCCGATGCGTTCCTTTTTATAACCGTACTTCTTCAATATTTCAAGATCGGCCTTCGATTTAGATTCATAATAGTCGTAATCTCTTTCGAATTCATACCTCTGCAGGATATTTGCGGGAGCACAATATTCACATGTCGAAACGGATTTTTCGTATAACGAAAAAATCTCATCAAGAACCGGCTTCATATTACTTTTGAATGTTGAATCATCCTTGTATTCTTCGATTTCATAATCGAGATAGGAATCAATTTCTTCCTCATGGAGCTTTTGAAGTGCTTTTGCTTTCATCGCATAAAGGCTGGCGATATAATTAGTATTTGTGATTTTACCTTCAGCAAAGGTTTTATCTATTTCTTTGATCACCCCTGCATGACCATAATCCGGCCCAGGATTCATGTCCCTATAGTAGTCATATTCCATACTAACCAGACTATCGATCCTTACCAGGATCTTGTATTGCCGTTCCTTC
>DASWXS010000026.1:0-4317 GCA_036405375.1 Bacteroidia bacterium | reverse complement strand
TCCCCATTTTATCGCTTCAATAAAAGAAATGACTGTATTTTCGGGATATAAGCCGCGTGCCCCCCTGTGGCCAATAATTTTAATATGTTTTCCGGAAGATGTAAGCATTATGGCAATCCTCGATCCTGATTAAAATTAGGCCAAAAGGGGGAATAAGCAAAAAAAGGTCTGAAAATCGACCTAAGCTCTTAAAAAATAGCCTATTTTCGTGCAAAATTCTTTGCAGACTTTATTTTTTTAGTATCTTTGCATCCCTTTTTAAGGAAAAATGATGAAACCAAACAAAGCGATCATACAGTTTGGAGGTTTGGGTGTAGGTACTCATCGTTTTGAGTTTGAGGTCACAGATAAGTTCTTTGAGTCCCGTGATTACTCAGAAATTAAAAAGGCGAATATACAGGTGCTTGTTGATTTTGTTAAGCAAAACTCAGTAATGACACTTAACCTTCAGGTAAAGGGTGTTGTAACTGTTCCTTGCGATCGTTGTACGGGTGATTTGACCCTGCCGATTGAAAACAGCGACTCCATGTATATAAAAAATGGTGATCCGGAGGAAAGCAACGAATCTATTATTGTTTTGCCAGAGGGCGAAACAGAAGTAGATCTCACGGAGCAGTTTTATGAATTAATAGCTGTTTCGGTGCCAATGCGCAGGGTTCCTGAGGAACTGGGCATTACAGATCATACATGTGACGAAGAAGTATTGAAAAAACTAAACAATTTTTCGGTTGAGGAAGAACCGGGACAGAAAAACCCTAACAGTAATGTATGGGACGAATTGAAAAAAATAAAATTTAATAACAATTAAAAATAAGTAATCATGCCTAATCCTAAACGACGCCATTCGAAGCAACGTACTGCAACAAGAAGAGCTAATTATAAAGCTACTGCTGCAACTATCTCTGTTGATTCTTCAACAGGTGAAGCGCATTTAATGCACCGCGCTCATTGGTTTGAAGGAAAACTTTACTACAAAGGAAAAGTAGTAATGGAAAAAGCGGTAAAATAATAGATCGTATTTTTGGCGAAAACAGGTTGAAAAACCTGTTTTTTGCGTTAAAAATGGTTTGTTTTTGATGTTTTTCGTCAAAAAATGGTGAAAAAGTCACGATTTATTAATTAGGATAATTCCAAAAAAATTAGTTTTTTAGCCGTCTCAAAAAGAGGCAAACCGCTTATGAAGATTGGGTTCGATATAATGGGTGGAGATCATGCTCCAAACAATGAATTGGAAGGGGCCATTTTGGCTGCCGATGTTTTTCCACCTACTGTTAAATTGGTATTGATTGGTGATTGTGATAAAGCAAAAGCCTTTTTAGCTTCAAAAAATGTGGACGAAAACAAGTTTGAGTTTGTTCATACCACTGAAGTTATAGAAATGGGTGAGCACCCAACGAAAGCTCTTTCCCAAAAGCCAAATTCAAGTATTTCCATTGGATTTAAATTACTGAAAGAAGGTAAATTGAATGCGTTTTGCAGTGCTGGTAATACTGGTGCCATGCTTGTGGGAAGTATGTTTTCGGTAAAATCAGTACCGGGTGTTATTCGTCCGTGTATTGCAAGTGTGCTTCCGAAAGTAAATGGAGGCTATGGTTTGCTGCTGGATGTTGGCACCAATGCTGATTGTAAACCAGACGTATTATACCAATTCGCGATACTGGGTTCACTGTATTCCGAATTTGTAGAAAAGATCAAAAGCCCTAAAGTTGGCTTGTTGAACCTGGGTGAAGAACCGGAAAAAGGAAACCTTGTTGCCCAGGCAGCTTATGGTTTAATGAAAGACACCAAAGACTTTAACTTTATTGGCAACGTAGAAGGAAGAGATTTTTTTAATGATAAAGCAGACGTAATTGTTTGCGAAGGATTTGTTGGTAATGTAGTGTTGAAAATGGCAGAATCATTTTATCGCCTGATTAAGAAACGCGACCGCTCCGATGAATATTTCGATCGTTTCAATTATGAGTTATATGGAGGCACCCCGATTTTAGGGATCAATTCAACCGTTATGATCGCTCACGGGATATCAAGCCCTGTAGCTTTCAAAAATATGTTGTTGCAGACCAAGGAAATTGTGGATGCTAATCTTCCTGAAAAAATAAAACAAGTATTTAACTAAACCTATGATCAAAGCCGCTATAACCGCTGTTGGGGGATACGTTCCTGATTATGTTCTGAGTAACGAGGAACTTTCTACAATGGTTGATACCAACGATGAGTGGATAACAACACGCACCGGTATCAAGGAGCGACGCATACTGAAAGGTGAAGGAAAAGGTCTTTCAGATATGTGTGTGCCGGCTATTGAACAAATATTAAAGAAGAAAAATATTTCTGCTGAAGAGATCGATATGGTTATCGTTGGCACTATTACAGGCGATTACGCGTTTCCTTCAACCGCTAATGTAATCTGCGACAAACTGGGAGCAAAAAATGCATGGGGATATGATCTTTCTGCAGCTTGCTCTGGTTTTATTTTTGGCCTTGCAACCGGTGTTCAATTCATTGAAACGGGTCGTTATAAAAAAGTAATCGTTGTTGGCGGAGATAAAATGAGCAGTATCATTGATTACACTGACCGTGCTACCTGTATCATTTTTGGTGACGGTGCGGGAGCTGTGCTTCTTGAGCCATCAATCGATGGAGATGGAGTACAGGATTTTATTCTTAAGTCAGACGGGGCAGGAAGAAATTATTTATATACTCCGGCAGGCGGTTCACTGGAGCCTCCTACGCACGAAACAGTGGATGCACGCAAACACTTTGTACACCAGGAAGGACAAACCGTTTATAAATTTGCTGTAAAAGGTATGGCTGACGTGAGTGCGGATATTATGGAGCGTAACAACCTGAAAGGCGACGATGTTACCTGGCTGGTACCGCACCAGGCAAATAAGCGTATCATTGATGCAACTGCAGAACGCGTTGGTGTTCCGCAGGAAAAAATCATGATGAACATTGAAAAGTATGGAAACACAACAGGCGGAACTATTCCATTACTGTTGTGGGACTATGAAGAGAAATTGAAAAAAGGCGACAACCTGATCATTTCAGCTTTCGGAGGTGGATTCACCTGGGGAAGTATCTGGCTGAAATGGGCTTACTAATTAAAGTACGAATTAATACGAATATACAAATAGATAATGACGAATCAATACGAACATACAAATTGCTGCCATGCAAAGCACTGATTAGTATATTCGTAAAAATTCGTACTTAAAAAGAAAACACAAACAACAACAATTCTTACAAATCAACTAACAACACAAACAATGAAGTTAAACGAGATCCAGGACCTGATTAAATTTGTTTCTAAATCAGGCGTAAGCGAAGTTGAATTGGAGACAAAAGAAGTAAAAATTGTCATCAAAACAACAAGTAAAAATGCAGCTGCACAGGTTGTATACCAACAAGCTCCGGTAGCTATGCCGCAGGTTGTTGCCCCACAGGTTGTAACTGCGCCACAAGCTCAAACAACTCCGGCTGCATCTTCAAACGATACAAAAACTCCGGCTGCTTCTGACGACAGCAAATACCTTACTATCAAGTCGCCAATGATCGGTACATTCTACCGTTCAGCAGGACCAGACAAACCACCATTTGTGAATGTAGGTGATGAGATCGGAGCTGGTAAAACAGTTTGTATCATTGAAGCAATGAAATTATTCAATGAGATCGAAAGCGAGATCAAAGGAAAAATTGTAAAAGTATTGGTTAATGATGCTACTCCTGTTGAGTACGATCAGCCATTATTCCTTGTAGATCCGGCGTAATGAAATGATAAGTGTTGAATGATGGATTTTAAATTGAATTCAAATCATTCAACATTTAAAATTCAACATTTAAAATTTCGAAAATCATGTTTAAAAAAATATTAATTGCAAATCGTGGAGAAATTGCATTACGTATCATACGTACCTGCAAAGAGATGGGAATTAAAACGGTAGCGGTTTATTCAACTGCCGACAAAGAATCTCTTCACGTAAAATTTGCTGATGAAGCTGTTTGTATCGGACCTCCTCCAAGTAAGGATTCTTATTTGAGCATGGCAAATATTATTGCTGCTGCTGAAATCACAAATGCAGATGCTATTCACCCTGGTTATGGTTTCCTTTCTGAGAATGCTAAGTTTTCCCAGATTTGTAAAGACCATAAGATCAAATTCATCGGGGCCTCTCCTGAAATGATCAACCAAATGGGAGATAAGTCTAATGCCAAAGCCACCATGTTGAAAGCCGGAGTCCCTTGTGTTCCTGGTTCTGATGGATTATTGGAAAGCGTGGAACAGGCTATCAGGGAGGCAAAAGAAGTTGGGTACCC
>DASWXS010000025.1:0-6164 GCA_036405375.1 Bacteroidia bacterium | reverse complement strand
TCTGATTCATTCAGAACTTATTATCTTTTCAACACAAAAAGGTTGATATTAAGCCCTCAGAACCTTTATTTTTACCCCGATTTTTTGTACCTTTCGTTGCTTAATCCGCCCAGGTCAATTTCCGGGCAAAAAAATTAAACTCAAAACGATGAAAGCATACGTTTTTCCTGGACAAGGTTCTCAGTTCCCGGGCATGGGAAAAGATCTTTATGATAACAATCCCAATGCAAAAGCATTATTTGAAAAAGCAAACGAAATATTAGGATTCAGGATCACCGATATTCTTTTCAATGGAACGGAAGAAGAATTAAAACAAACAAAGGTTACTCAGCCTGCGATCTTCCTTCATTCTGTTATCCTTGCAAGCACTTTAACTGATTTCAAACCGGATATGGTTGCGGGTCATTCATTGGGTGAGTTCTCCGCATTAGTGGCAAATAAAACCCTGAGCTTCGAAGATGCTTTACAATTGGTATACAAAAGAGCGCTTGCTATGCAAAAAGCATGTGAGATCAATCCATCCACAATGGCTGCCGTTTTGAACCTCGATGATAAAGTAGTAGAATCGATCTGTGCGGATATTACTGCAAGCGGCCATACTGTTGTGGCAGCAAATTATAATTGTCCCGGACAGCTGGTAATCAGTGGAACGATTGAAGGGGTAAATATTGCTTGTGAAAAAATGAAAGAAGCCGGTGCAAAACGGGCATTGGTACTGCCTGTTGGTGGCGCATTCCACTCTCCATTAATGGAGCCTGCACGTGTGGAGCTGGAAGCTGCAATTAACGCTACTCATTTCAATACTCCTGTATGCCCGGTTTATCAGAATGTAACTGCTTCAGCTGTTTTCGAGCCTGAGGCAATCAAGAAAAACCTTATCGCCCAGTTAACTGCCCCTGTAAAATGGACGCAAACCGTTGAATCAATGATTAAAGACGGAGCATCTTCATTCACAGAAGTTGGGCCGGGAAAAGTGTTGCAGGGACTAGTGAAAAAGATTAATAAAGACATGGAAGCGGTGAGCGCTTAATACTATAGTAATGAAAAAATTTCTTGTAATCTGTTGTTTGTTTTTAGCGGCTTTTTCCGCTAAAGCTCAATTTATATCCGGTATTGGAATATTTGGTTCAGGAACTTCTTCACGACATGAATATGTGAATTCAAATGAGCGTGATACCATTTTATTTTTGCCTCAAATTCCTGAATCGCACCGCTCAACCGAGCGTTTAAGCTGGGGTGCAGGAGTTGTGTTTGAATTATTTTCTTTCAGGGGATTCCGATTACAATCGGAACTGGAATACATCAACAAAGGTGCTCTCGAAAAGAATGAACTGGTAAATGCATATACCAATGAGCGCCAAAGAGGAACCAATAAGTACAAATATATTGGCTTCAATAATTTCGCAAAATTCAGGTTGGAGACTTTTAACTTTACTTCATCACTATTGATAGGTGCACGAATCGAATATATGTTGGGAAAATCAACCCCGGCCTATAGTAGTGTTTCCAGCAATTTCAAAAAATTATGGATCTCCCCGGATGTTGGTGTTGGTTTTGAACCTTACTCTTTCGGGAAATTTAAAATATTCACTGAATTACATTATAACCCTGATGTAAGAAGACAATACAACAAGGATAAAGTAGTAGCCAGTAACCGTACCTGGGAATTGCGCGTAGGATTGATGTACAGGAAAAAGAAAATGAATGACCTTGATTGTAACGCTCCAAGATATCATGATCCTTACTAAATAAAACATTATGGTAATTTCAAAAGAAGCCTTGTTATCACTTACCAAAGGAGTGATACTACCACAGGAAGAAATGCTGGAGATCGGCCGGAAGAAAGGCAAGCTGTTTATTGGTATTCCCAAAGAAGTAGCTTACCAGGAAAACCGCGTTCCGCTTGTTCCCGATGCAGTTGCCCTGCTTGTGAACCTTGGACACCACATTGTAGTGGAAACAAATGCAGGAGCGGCATCTAATTTCCAGGATCATGATTACAGCGAGGCAGGCGCAGAAATTGTATACAGCCCCGAAGATGTTTACAAGTGTGATATGATCGTAAAGATCGCGCCACCTACTCTTGCAGAACAGGAAATGATGCAGCCTAAACAAACGTTGTTCTCTGCATTGCAATTCACTACACAACCCGAAGAGTTTCTTAAAAAATTAAGCACCAAAAAAGTAAACGCCATAGCAGTTGACTGGATAACAGATGAACAGGGAATTTTCCCTGCTGTGCGGGCAATGGGTGAAATTGCAGGCGGAACTTCCATTTTGATAGCGGCCGAATATTTAAGTAATACAAATAATGGAGTTGGAGCTGTACTTGGCGGTATATCCGGGATCTCTCCTACCGAAGTTGTTATTATTGGTGCAGGAACCGTTGGTGAATTTGCCGCACGCGCAGCTATCGGCTTAGGTGCTTACGTAAAAGTATTTGACAATTCCACTTCACGTTTAAGAAGATTGCAAAGTGTTTTGGGTTCACGCATCTTCACCTCTGTAATACAACCCAAAGTATTGGCTAAACATTTAAAAAGTGCGGATGTTGTAATTGGTGCACTAAGAAGTAGTAAAGGCAGAAGCCCGGTAATCGTTTCAAATGCTATGGTAGCAGATATGAAAGCAGGTGCTGTAATTGTTGATGTAAGTATTGACCAGGGTGGAATTTTTGAAACGTCAGAAGTTACCAATCACACCAAGCCTGTTTTCAGAAAACATGGCGTAATTCATTATTGTGTTCCGAATATTCCATCCCGCGTATCCCGTACTGCCTCCTATGCATTCAGTAACATGTTTTCACAGATCTTAGTTAACATGGGTGAAGAAGGAGGTTTTGAAGGATTACTGCGAAAAGATCCGGGCGTTCGCAATGGTGTTTATTTATACAATGGCGTACTTACCAACGAATATCTTGCAGATACATTCGGAATGCCATTCAAAGATATTAACCTGTTAATGGCAATGTTTTAAATTATGGATTTCAAGCGAAGAGTTAAACTGTACATCTTTGGATTTTTGATGGGCCTACTGATCCTCATGATTATTTTGAAAGGGAAAAAGTGTAGCAGCGTTAAGGAAATTAAATTAGAACAACTTACTTCACAATTTATGTTTTTCAGCGATAAGGCAAGCTGCCAGCTGAAGTGCCTGAATATAAGTGAAGACTCCCTGAAAAAATTACTCCTGGCAAAATTCTATATAAACTACGACAGGAGCGAAGTTCACGCCGTTCCGTGTGGTAAATATTTTGTAGAACCTACCAAACCTGGAGAATATCCTTTCTCGGTAGTAATCAATGATTGTGATACTATATCAACAGTTGAGCAGTTGGATTTGAAAGCAAATTGCCGGAGCTGTGATACGTTATCAAAAACTGTAAAATAATACTTGAGTCAAACAGGTACTGATATTGACAAGGCGGCGCTTTTGTTACAACAGGGCGAACTGGTTGCAATACCAACAGAAACTGTTTACGGACTTGCTGCAAATGCGCTCGATACAAAAGCAGTAATTAAAATATTTGAAGCAAAAAACCGTCCCTTCTTTGATCCACTCATCATTCATGTGTCTTCCATAAAAGACATTGAATTGTATTGTACAAATATTCCGGCTATTGCTACTGATCTGCTGAAAACGTTTTCTCCCGGTCCGCTGACTTTATTGCTAGATAAAAAAAACAATGTACCTGACCTTGTAACATCTGGCCTTCCACAGGTTGCAGTACGCATTCCCAATCATCCATTAACACTAAAACTTTTAAAGCAGGTACAATTGCCATTGGCAGCACCAAGCGCTAATCCTTTCGGATACATAAGTCCTACCAGTGCTAAACATGTAGATCAGCAACTGGGTGATAAGATCAATTACATACTGGATGGTGGCGAATGTGAAATTGGTGTTGAATCAACCATTGCAGGTTTCGAAGGAAACAAGATCATTGTATACAGGCTTGGTGGTTTGGCTATTGAAGAATTAGAAAAATTCGGAACCGTGGAACTCAGGATCAATCACTCTTCAAATCCACAAGCCCCAGGTCAGTTAAAATCACATTATGCTCCACGAAAACCATTGATCCTTGGAAATGTAACTGAACTGTTACTTCAACATCCCGGAAAAAAAATCAGCGTACTGAGTTTTCATAAAACATACCCGGTAACCACTAAAATACTTTCTCCCAAAAAGGATCTTCGTGAAGCTGCCCACAATTTATTTGCATATTTAAGAGAACTGGATGAAAGCGATACGGAACTTATTATTGCCGAAAAATTTCCGGGCAACTTTTTGGGTCGGGCCATTAACGATCGTTTGGAAAGAGCCGCTGCCAAATAATGTAAAAGCTCCTCATCGGGAGAATTTGCCACCTCGTCGATAACGTTAAATCAATGACCGGCTAATATACCTTGAACAAGATAAAAGTAATCAACACAAGCAATGTTATTTAATTGATTTTCAAAAAATTATAAAATGAATAATGGGATTATTTAACATGCACCCGGGCGCATTCTTGAACTAAACAGCTATATTTGCTGAAATTTTAAAATCGCCCTCTTGCAAGTTAAATTCAATACTACTCAGGCCCAGTTCTTTTTTACTCTTCGAAACAGGGTTAATGAGTATTTCAAATCCAATAAAAAGAAATCGACCGGGAATTTCAAATTATATTTTAAGGCAGGGATTCTTCTTACTGCCCTGGCTGCTCTATATATCATCCTGGTATTCCTTAACCCACCTGCTTGGCTAAGTTTTATTTTAGTTACGCTTGTCGGTGTTGATATGGCACTCATTGGTTTTAATATCATGCACGATGGATCTCATGGTAGTTTCTCTACTAACAGTAAGATCAATTCATTCATGGCTTATACATTGAATTTGCTGGGCGCAAATGCTTTCTTCTGGACACAGAAGCACAATGTAAATCATCACACTTATACTAATATTGAAGGTATTGATGATGACATAGATATTAAACCTTTTTTCCGCGTTCATCCTGATCAACCTAAAAAATGGTTTCATAAATATCAGCATGTATATGGATTGTTCCTGTATACACTTACTTTTTTCTTCTGGGTATACTACAACGATTTCAAAAAATACTTCACGCGTAAAATAGCAGATCACACTACGATCAAAAAAATCAGTCTTAAAGAGCATATTATTTTCTGGGCATCCAAACTTGTACATATTGGGATCTTTATTGTACTACCCATGTTTATGGTAGGTGTATTACCAACAATTATCGGCTACTCTGTTGCGTTGCTCGTTACTGGTTTATTTGTATCTGTAGTATTCCAGCTGGCACACATTGTTGACGATATTCATTTCATTACTCCACAGGAGAAAGAAATCGAAAAAACAGCTATGGAAGTTGAGGCTGACTGGGCAATTCACCAAATGCAAACAACTGCTAACTTTGCGACAAAAAGCAAATTGCTTACATGGATGTTAGGTGGTTTAAATTTCCAGGTAGAACACCATTTGTTCCCAAGGATCAGCCATGTGCATTACCCTAAATTAAACGAGATCCTGAAAGCTACCGCGCTTGAGTTCAATATTGCTTATGTGGAATTCCCGACTATGGGAAGCGCTGTACGATCGCATATGATCCATCTTCGTAAGATCGGAAGAGCATCCTGATCCTTTTCGGCATATAATTTGAACAGCAGGCAATATTTTCAGCGCTATTACGTCTTTTAAAGTATGACAGTTCAAACTAAATATTCCTTTATTCAGTTACTGCTTTGTTTCCTGTTTCTTTCCTCTGTATCGCATTACAAGGCACAAACTTCCTACGTGGTCGGCAAGGCTCCAAGCTATAAAGGGAAAGAGATTTCTTTGCACACTTACTCTGATCTTATTACATACACAACCGTTAAAGAATCTTTTGATACGGTAGATGCCTCTGGAAAATTTGAGCTGAGCACAACCATAAAAAATCCACAGGCAACCATTGTACGTATCGAAAACCAGGTAGCAAAATTATACATGCTGACCTTGTTCAAATATGGCGTTGTATTTCCCTCGCCTGATAGTTTGGAATATCAAAATCCGAATACCGATCACAGTACTGACCTCATTATTATAGGTGATTCTACTGAATTGAATGCGCGTATCATTGATTTTAATGAGCAGTTCGATATTTTCTGGGAAAAGAATTATAA
>DASWXS010000024.1:0-3825 GCA_036405375.1 Bacteroidia bacterium | reverse complement strand
TTATGGAAGTACAAAAGTTTCAATACGACAATAAGATTGTAAAATGGTTTGCATATGCTACCATGGTTTGGGGATTAGTTGGCATGCTGGCAGGACTTGTTGCAGCCCTGCAACTCTTTTTACCAGCACTCAATTTTGAATTGCCGTATACAACATTTGGAAGAGTAAGACCCGTTCATACCAATGCGGTAATTTTTGCTTTTGTGGGTAATGGAATTTTTATGGGAGTTTACTATTCTTTGCAGCGTTTATTGAAAGCAAGGATGTTTAGTGATCTGTTGAGTAAAATACATTTCTGGGGATGGCAGTTAATCATCGTTTTGGCCGCTATATCCCTGGCTATGGGAAAAACAACAGGTAAAGAATATGCGGAGCTGGAATGGCCTATTGATATCCTGATTACGCTGGTGTGGGTTGTATTTGGCTGGAATATGTTTGGCACCATCATTCGCAGAAGAGAACGTCATTTGTATGTAGCAATCTGGTTTTATATCGGGACATGGGTTACAGTTGCAATGCTCCACATTGTAAATTCGATTGAGATCCCTGTTTCGTTCTGGAAATCATACTCATGGTATGCAGGTGTACAGGATGCTTTGGTACAATGGTGGTACGGTCATAATGCGGTTGCATTCTTCTTAACAACACCGTACCTGGGTTTGATGTATTACTTTCTTCCCAAAGCAGCTAACCGCCCGGTGTATTCCTATCGCTTATCAATCATTCACTTCTGGTCACTGATCTTTATTTATATCTGGGCTGGTCCGCATCACTTATTGTATACAGCTGTTCCCGACTGGGCACAATCTTTAGGTGTAGTTTTCTCTGTTATGCTCATTGCGCCATCCTGGGGTGGTATGATCAACGGCTTGTTAACCTTACGTGGCGCGTGGGACAAAGTAAGAGAAGAAGTGGTGCTTAAATTTATGGTAGTGGCCGTTACTGCTTATGGTATGGCAACCTTTGAAGGGCCAATGCTTTCTTTGAAAAATGTAAGCGCAATATCTCACTACACCGATTGGATCGTTGCCCACGTTCACGTGGGAGCCCTAGGCTGGAACGGGTTCCTGACGTTCGGTATACTATACTGGCTAATCCCGAAATTGTTCCGCACAGAATTGTATTCTAAAAAACTTGCCAATATACATTTCTGGGTTGGTACACTGGGAATAATTCTTTACGCGGTTCCAATGTACTTCAGCGGAATCATGCAGAGTTTGATGTGGAAAGAATTTACCCCGGAAGGGCAGCTGAAATGGCAGTTCATGGACACTGTTACGAAAATGATTCCTTTCTACGCAGCAAGAGCAATCGGAGGAAGTTTGTACCTGGCAGGTGCAGTGATCATGGTATACAACCTGGTTAAAACTGCAAAAGCTGGATCTTTTCTTGCGAACGAGGATGCCGAAGCTCCTGCTTTACAAAAACATGTCTCACATGGAAAAGAACATTGGCACAGGTGGATCGAGCGTAAACCAGTACAATTAATGATGGTGAGTTTAGTTGTAGTAGCAATTGGTGGCATCATCGAATTCGTTCCAACATTCCTGGTAAAATCAAACATTCCTACTATTGCAAGTGTTCAGCCATACACTCCGCTTGAATTGCATGGCAGGGACATCTACATAAGGGAAGGTTGTTATACCTGCCATTCCCAGATGATCCGCCCGTTCAGGAGCGAAACAGCGCGATACGGCGAATATTCCAAAGCCGGTGAATTTGTGTATGACCATCCTTTTCAATGGGGCAGTAAACGTACAGGACCGGATTTGGCAAGAGTTGGCGGTAAATATCCCGATAGCTGGCATTACAATCATATGCTGGATCCCACATCCATGTCGCCCGGTTCCATCATGCCATCTTATCCATGGTTACTTGATGATCAAATAGATGTTTCTTCAACTGTTTCAAAAATCAAAGCCATGAAACGACTTGGCGTTCCATATCCTGAAAACTATGAAAATATTGCCGCTGCCGATATGGAAAAACAGGCTAAGTCGATCTCCGAAAATCTTAAGAAAGATGGAATACAAACTTTAGCCGACAGGGAAATAGTTGCACTGATTGCATACCTGCAACGCATGGGAACCGATATTAAAAACAAACCAAAAGTAGCCGAAAACAAATAAAACTTCGTTTATGAAATTCATTAATTATCTCGAAAGCATAACAGGAATAGGAATTTATCCTTTGGTTTCTTTAATGATATTCTTTGTGTTCTTCATTGGAGTTGCTCTATACGTGATCCTTGGAAGAAAAGAATATTTCGCTGTCCTGTCGGCGCTGCCATTAAACAGCGAAAATTATGATTCATTTACACCTAATAAAAACAGTTATGACAATGCAACTAAATAAGAACAAAGGCATTTTACTAGCTCTTTTAATGTTTCCTGTATGGAGCTTTGCACAACAAACAAGTACCAACAGCTCGTTGAGCTACTTTTCGAATCCCTTGTTCAATATTCTCTTCATCCTGATTATTGCGCTGCTTGTAATCATAATAGTAATGGGCAAAGCTCTAAAAAGTGTTGTGGAGAGTGATTACATTGCAAATAAACTCAAAAAGAAAAGAGAAGAGCAGTCAAAAAACAGCGGAACAAAAATCGCTTCCATCCTTATTCTTTTATTTGCAGCATCACAGCTTAAGGCAGGAAATGCAGGCTCTGCAAACGATTGGATGGTCGGAGGATTGGATATGCCTACATTTTATTTGATGCTTTGTATAATCGCTTTTGAAGTTTCTATCATTGCTGTTATCTATTATATTACCATTACTATCATAAACGACGGCAAACCTGAAAAGGTTAAAGCCACTAAAGTAAAGTCGAAAACTATCCTCGAAAGAATAAACGCATCAGTTGCAGTAGAGAAAGAAAAGGATATTATGCTGGAGCATGATTATGATGGAATCAGGGAGCTGGACAATGATCTTCCTCCCTGGTGGAGATACGGATTTTACGTAACCATTGTAGCCGGTGTTATTTACATGATAAATTTCCACGTAGTAAAAACAGGAGATTTACAGGATGAAGAATATGATAAGTCTGTTGCACAAGCCAAACTTGAAGTTGAAGCCTATATGAAGACTGCCGCAAGTAATGTAGACGAAACAAGTGTAAAACAAATGGAAGGCACAGATGTTGAAAAAGGAAAAGAAGTATTTATAGCGAACTGTGCAGCTTGCCATGGTAAAGAAGGACAGGGAACTGTAGGACCAAATTTAACCGACCCCTACTGGTTGCATGGCGGGAGTTTGGCAGATGTGTTTAAATCAATTAAATATGGCTGGGTGGATAAAGGAATGAAATCATGGAAAGAGGATCTTTCTCCTGTTCAAATCGCACAAGTGTCTAGTTTTATAAAAACTTTGTCCGGATCTAATCCTTCCGGGGCCAAAGCTCCACAAGGTGATCTATACACAGAAAAGGACACTATTGCAACTGATTCAATAAGCTCAATAACCGACTCGCTGAAGATTGCGAAAGATAGTATAAAGTAAATTAAATGAACCCGGGTGGATATAAAGGAGATTCTTTTCGTGATCACATTGCTACAATGGACGAACATGGCAAGCGTAAGTGGATATTTCCACACAAACCATCGGGCAGGCTTTTTAACTACAGAAAATATCTCAGCTATATTTACCTTGTCATTTTCTTTGGACTACCGTTCATTAAAATTCATGGGGAACCATTATTCCTTGCTAATATCATTGAAAGAAAGTTCATTCTTTTCGGGATGATCTTCTGGCCCCAGGATTTTTTCATTTTTGGTTTAGGTTTCCTGATTTTCATTGTTTTCATTGCATTATTTACTGTAGTATAT
>DASWXS010000023.1:0-16470 GCA_036405375.1 Bacteroidia bacterium | reverse complement strand
TGCCTGTTCAATTAATGTTTCCAGGAAGGGGTCGTTAAGCTCTACTTCGGGCTTATTGGCATAACGCAAATAAGTATCATAGATAAGGTCGCCGATCTTAATGTCTTCGATGTGAATATTGATCACATCCATTTTTGTTTTTAATCCCTTTATTATTTCAGTTGTCAACGAACTAACTTTAGCCTGGTCAGAATAGAGATCGTTGTTGCGATACAGTACCTTATCAGCAAAAGAGAGATAAATCTTATCGAGGTTCGTTTTAAACCTGGAAGAAGAGAGATATTTTCCTGAACTGCTTTTTGGTTGTTGAAAGTATTCTGCAGAATAGATTCCAATATTTGCATTTTGGTCTTTCGCAAGTTTAGCGGCAACAGCTGCTATTTTTATACACATTTCATAATCTGAAACAGACTGAGCGAGGACAACATTTTTCTTATTTGCATCCCAATTCGTTTTATAGCGCTTCAGCTTAGAAATGAATTCGTTTTGAATAGGAGTTGTTTTGCGCAAACGTTTTAACACAGGACTATTATTATAGATCTTTGGTAAAATGCTTGATCTATAAAACTGAGCCGGGTTTTTTATAAGTCTTAAAAACGGATGTGTCATTCTATAACCGCCTGTGTTTTTGCGATGCAAATATACGACTATTCGAAAGAAAATGCCTAAATAAGGCCGTCAGCCTGCAATGGACTACCTTTTTTATAGTTTTTTGGCGCTGGTTTTCCTAATAATTTGAAGTAATAGCGAGGGTGTAGCCCATCTCCGGGCCTGATCACTTTGAGGTTCTTTTCACTGAAAAGTTCCCCTGCACTAATATCTTCGGAAACGTAAATGGAACGCTTGAAAAACAAACTTTTTTCTTCTGCTTTTTGAACTCCATACTGAATAGTTCCCAGGGCTAAAAAAGCACGCTCTGTTTCAATTACCAACGCTTTCAATTCTTCCGGCTCCATTGAAAAAGCAGAGTCAACCCCACCGTCAGCTCTTCTTAATGTAAAATGTTTTTCAATAACACGCGCACCTAAAGCAACTGCTGCAACAGAAGCCCCTATTCCCATGGTATGATCAGAAAGGCCAACGATACAAGTGTGGCGTTCCGATAAATTTGGGATAGTGTTTAAATTGGTATTCTCCGGGGTTGCCGGGTAAGTGCTGGTACATTTTAGAAGGATAAGGTCTTTACAGCCTGCATCTCTTAATACTTTTACACTTTCCTCAATATCTTCTGCCGAAGAAACTCCGGTTGAAACAATTACGGGCTTCCCTGTTTTTGCAACCTTTACTAAGAGAGGATGATGTGTGTTTTCAAAGGAAGCGATCTTGTAAACAGGAACATTTAATTCTTCCAAAAAATCAACTGCAGTTTCATCAAATGGAGAGCTGAAAGCAATCATTCCTTTTTCTTTCGCCCTGTCAAATATAGCTTTGTGCCATTCCCATGGTGTGTAAGCTTGCTTATAAAGATCATGAAGCTCCTGCCCGTTCCACAATGAATTTGGATCATTGATAGTATAGGCGCCTTTCATTGTAATGGTGTCAGCTGTATAGGTTTGCAGCTTTAGTGCATGCGCCCCAGCTGCTGCTGCTGCATCAACCAACTCAAGTGCGCGTTCAAGCGATTGATTGTGATTACCGCTCATCTCCGCTATCACAAAAGGTTTGTGGTTTTCCCCTACTGTAATATTTCCAATTTTAATATCTTTCATTTGATCGATCTTTTTAATCTGTAGCTACTTGCTCCTTCAATAACCAATTTGTCGGTAAAGAGGAAATCAGCTTTCCTGAACTGTTTGAATGAAGCAATGTTCTCTTCCTTAATGTATGCAATGATCTCGCGATCCGGAAATTTTTGAAGATAATCACTGCAGGCAATATTCAGCATTTGCACTCCTAATCCTTTTCCTCTGAATTGTTCATCTATTGAAATTCCAATAACGATTTCACCTTTTGAATTATCTATTCTTACTTGTCCGGCGGGTGTGATTTGTGCGTCTGTAAATAAATAAAAGAAACAATCCGGGGACTTAAGTTTATTGTGAAACCAGTTTACATGTGTGTTATGATCTATTTCACCGGTAGCAAAAGAGTTTTGTCTTACTAAAGCATCATTTGCCCAGCTGTAATATAATTCAGTGTCAGCCTCACTTGCCATACGCATCTTCAAATCGGTGATATAGTACGTGTGAATAACCACATCTTTCATTTCTCCATTTATTTCAATGGAACCTGGTTTACGTTTTGTTAGCTTAAATCCTGAACTTTCCAGGGCTGTATAGAGGTGTGGACGAATATCGTAAGCATAAGTAAAAATATAATTAAAATGCAATTCATCTTTTGCAATGCGTTTTAAGATACTTAAGTAATTTGTCCAGTCGGAAATAACCTGCTCTTTCAAAACGTTTCTTGAAGTCTCTGTAAGAAAAGAAATCTCGCCTGTTTTGTTTTCCCAATCAATGTGAACCAATCCGCCATATCCTATTAGTTTTCCGTTTTCCAGGAAAGAAAACAATATTTGCTTCGGTTGTTCCTGGATAAAAAGGTCGGCAATAACTGTTTTAAAATAATTGTCCTGTTGCTCTTTGGAAAGCGGCGTTTGTTGACGTAAAATATCTATTTGCGCATTTCTCCATTCTAAAATGTCGTACTTATCCTCATCCCTGATCGGGATCAAAGAGTAAATCCCTTCATGGAACGGAGTTGTATGTATACATTTATAGTTACGCATTTTGATATTATGGATGTAACAAAGAATGTTTCAATTCCGCAATTTTCCAGTCGGTTTCTGTATCAATATCCTGGACCTCCATTTCATCCAATATAATGGAACCGCTGTTGGAAGTAAATATTTTGTTACTTTTTAGAAATGATCCGGTGTTTATCCAATAGAACTGTCCCGCATCATGATAGGCAGGAGCCAGGTCTTGTGAGCGTTTTGAAGCGTTTTCGGGCCACATCATTTCTATTTTACCCTCATTATTTATTTTTAGTCCACGTTGAATAGGATAGGAGAAAGCGCAAACAGGAAAAGTGCTGTCGTAATTCTTTTCCATCATCAATTCGTATGCTTTATTCAGTGATAAAGTAGTTATGAATGGTGCAGTCGGGTATAAACAACAAGCGAAATCAAAATGTTTACCTGATTTTTGAAGGTCATGAAGTACTTCTGTGATCACATCTGCAGTTGGACTATAATCATCTGCTGTTTTCGGACTTCGCATAAAAGGAACTTCAGCGCCATGTTGAGTGGCTACTTTAGCAATTTCATCGTCATCGGTCGAAACCATTACAAAATCAAACAAACCCGAATTTAATGCCGTCTCAATAGAATAGGCAATGATGGGTTTACCACGAAACAATTTTATGTTCTTGCGCGGAATCCTTTTACTTCCACCTCTGGCAGTTATAATAGCAACATTAGCCATTTAAAAATGTATTGATACACTCAATTACATACAATTGTTGTTCCTTGCTTAATGTGGGATACATCGGCAGACTTAAACAACATGAATAATAGTTTTCTGCATTGGGGAATGAACCTGTTTTCCACCCAAGTTCCTGGTAATAAGGTAAGGTGTGAACGGGAATATAATGCACCTGGCAGAAAATATCTTTTGATCGCAGGAAATCGTAGAGTTCTTTTCTCTTCTCTACCTCAATAATGTAAAGATGATAAGCGTGACCTTCAACTACACCCGATTGCCCTTTAATTTTATTATTGTCTTTAAAAGCGTTGAAATAGGTTTGTGCAATCTCCCTTCTTCTTACCAGGCCATCATCAGCTCTTTTCAACTGGGAAGTTCCAAGTGCAGCCTGGAAATCGGTAATACGATAGTTGTAACCAAGTTCCTGCATTTCATAATACCATCCGCCATCATTTTTATGCATGAGTGCAGGATCTTTTGTGATCCCATGCGTTCTGAGCAGAATTATTTTTTTGTAAAGCTCTTCATCATTTGTGGTGATCATTCCTCCTTCACCGCATGCAATATGTTTAACAGGGTGGAAAGAAAAAATGGCGAGATCAGCAAAATTGCTGTTACCACACAATTGTTTATTGCCTTTACTATCATTAAAAAATCCTCCCGGTGCATGACATGCGTCTTCAATGATCCAGCAACCGCATTCACTGGCTAATTTTCTGAATGCTTCGAGATCAACTGAATTACCGGCAAAATCAACAGGAATGATTCCCTGAAAATATCCTTTTGGATGTTTCTCCAATAGTTCTCTTACTTTGTTGATGTCCAGTAAATACGTTTTTGGATCGATGTCGGCGAAATGCACTTCTCCATGGCAATACCTCACGCAGTTTGCCGACGCAGCGAATGTAATCGGGCTTGTAATTACTCTTGAGTTTTTATTGACTCCCAATGCCATTGCACACAAATGCAAAGCGGCCGTCCCGTTAGAAATAGCAACGGCATATTTACAGCCAATGTATTCAGCAAAGGCTTTTTCGAATTCAGCTATTTTCGGACCCTGGGTAAGAAAATCTGATCTCAGGGCTTCGGTAACAGCCTGGATATCTTCATCGGTAATATGTTGTCTTCCGTAAGGAATCATTTCTTATGGTTTAAAAGTAGGATCAACGTGTTCCACAATTAACTTGCGCAAACTGTCGATGGTTTCCCATTCAGTGTTATCACCAGATGTATAATGGAAACCTTGCGGCACCAGTTTCGCGTTGAAGTTTTTAATGTAATCTTCCAGTTTGAAATTGGGAGCCTGAGGAAGGATCACATAATATTTCCCAAGATCGTATGTGGTAAATGCATCGGAAGGAGTGATCATCTCTTCATGGATTTTTTCACCAGGTCTGATACCACTTATCTTTACTTCGCAATTGGGTGCGACAGCTTTTGCAACGTCCGTAATTTTGTAGGAAGGAATTTTGGGAACAAATAATTCTCCTCCCCAGGCAGATTCCAATGCATGCAATACCATATCCACACCACCTTCCAACGTAATGTTGAAGCGTGTCATGTTTGGATCAGTAACAGGAATAACGCCTTCTTTCTTTTTATTGATGAAGAAAGGAATAACAGAACCATTTGATCCCATTACATTCCCATATCTCACAACAGAGAATTTAATGTCTTTACTTCCCTTGAAATTATTTGCGGCAATAAATAATTTATCAGAAGTAAGTTTTGTTGCTCCATATAAATTAATTGGTGCACATGCTTTATCGGTAGATAAAGCGACAACCTTGGTAACATTTGTTTCCAGGCAGGCTTTGATCACATTTTCGGCTCCGCCAATGTTGGTCTTCACACACTCATCCGGGTTGTATTCTGCAATATGCACGTGTTTCATTGCTGCAGCATGAATAACGTAATCTATATTTACGAATGCTCTTTTCAAACGTTCAAAGTCCCTTACATCGCCAATGAAATAACGAATGGCTTTATATTTAGAAACAGGAAACTCCTGCTCCATCTGGAATTGTTTTTGTTCGTCTCTTGAAAAAATAACAAGACGTTTAATATCAGGCCATTTTTCTAAAATGGTTTTTGTGAGTGCTTTTCCAAGCGAACCGGTACCACCGGTAATGAGAACTGATTTATTATTTAACATGCTTTCTTAAAATCTAAAGTTTGCGGCATACACCGGGTTGTTTTTACAAAATGTTTTGAATTCTTCCGATGCATTTGTCATTTGGAATTTTGGATAGTTAGCTCCAAACATAGAGCTGGTATATTCAAATTCGAGTACTAACCTGTGACCTGATTTCAAAGGTGTTCCTTTATGCCAGCATTTGGTATCTTCTAAAAACACAGCTCCTGCATCACCGGTAACAACAATAAAATCCTCTTTTTTGTAATGTGGTGTAAGATCTTCGTCGGGAATACGGGCATAACCTCTTTTTAAAAGGCTTTCCGGTTTTGCTCCAACCCGGTGCGATCCTTTTATCAAACGATGCGGGCCATTATTTTCGTTTACATCTGTTAAGTAAATAAAGATCTTTAACCATTTGATACGGTCCAGGTCGAAATGATATAGCTGTGCAGCTTCTGCAGATGCTTCTTTCAAAAAAGGAGTTGACCACCACATGGCCGGGAAGTCAAAAATGGGTTCGCACCCCAAATACTTACGCGCAATATTGATGAGAACCGGATCCATGATCAACTGTTGAATGTCTGAATTGTTTACCAGGTCCTGCATATCGAAACGATACATTTCAGAGATCAGTTGCTGATCGTTATACACTACTTTTTTGTCGTATTTGGGAGCTACGGTTGTTTCGGTTTTGTAAGCGAAGTCTACCAGTTTTTTTACGGTTTCAGGAGAAATCTTTTGAGTGAGCGGAACATAACCATCTTGGTTAAGTTGGTTGTTCATGCTGTTAAAAGTACCAGGCTCAAATGTTCCAAGCGCTCCTGTTAATGCAGTATTGATGTTTGCAGGGAGATTGTTTGCAATGATTTCTTTGTGCTTGTCCTCATTGAATTTTCCGTTTGTTTTGCAGTATAGACGAATGAAAGCAAAATAGGATTCAACCGGGGTTTCTCCTGTTTGCTGAAACGTTGCATAACCTTGATTGAATGCAGTAAGGTCATCAACTTTCTTTTTTGTAGCGTTTCTGAAACGCTGTCTTAGCCTGTATAAAAACGTTTTCATTCAATTAGTTTTGTCGTTACACTTTTTGATCAGTATTTATATCTTAGTTCGAAATCATTTTGGATATAACCACACAACGCGCGTCGTCTTCACGGTAATGATCAAATTCCAGTACAACTTTATGATCTATTACCGCATTCATACTTTCAATAATGGAAGCAGTGGAATTCAATGTGTTTACACGCGGAGGTTTGATGCCTTCCACATCCTGCATTACATTGTGATCAAGACCTACACCCAATAGCCCGTCTTTTTTTAATATTCTTCTACATTCTTTGAAAACAGCTTCGGGATCCTTTGTATAGCTGATCATCCAACCCAACAGCACCACATCATAGGTATTATCAGCAAAGGTTGTATTGTGAATATCGCCGATAAGAATGTTTTTTGAATATGAAAATAAGTCGAGACCATAAGTATCCGAAAAGCCATAACTTTTCAACCAGAAAATATCATCTTCACTCCTGCATCCTACGACCAGTATTTTTATGAGTGAACGATTGTTTCGATAATAAGATACAATAGGATAGATCAATAGCTCCATTCTTCCTCCACAGCCAAATGCTGCGCGGGGTATATCAAATGCAGATAAATTATGTTTTACCGTAGTTTCCCCGATCTGCTGATTTTCAAAATTCCCGAAACGCATTTTGTGTTTCAGGAAACGGAAGCGCCAGGAAACTACAAAGTAACGTATATCCGCATGCTTCAATAAGGCCCAGATGGATCTTTTTATTTTCTGAATACGGAAGAATCTATAAAGAAATACTTTCATGTTAATTGTTTACATTGAGTTTATAGGGTATGGAAAACAAACCCAGGTTGCTATGAGGATCCATATCTATAGACATAATATTTAGTGCGGGGATATTTACATTATTATCCACCACATCGTACCAAACTTTATTTTGTGCATCGCCCAGGGCAAAATACAACAAGAACTGACCTACACGCAAAGTGTATGCAGGTATTACAATATCAAAAGAAAGATTTTCACCAGGTTTTACTTTCGATTTTGTTAGTACTGTTTTTACATTTGAAATCACATCGCCCGACAGTGGCTCCAATAAAGCCATGTAAAACAATGCTCCATCCGATTCAGATCTCACTTCGCAATCAAAATGAAAACGAATGTCTTCATCATAACGGAAATCCCAGGTTTTTTTATCACCCGAATAAGCCTGGATATTATGAAACAAAATATTTCCACTGCTATTGGTCCTGTTCAAACGATCTTTAATGCTTATTGCCCCGATAACAGATTCGGTGAAGAGACCATTATATTTTTTTACGCAGGTATTAATATCGCCCATCTCATCGATCATCCCATTCTTCAATAAGATACCGGTTTTGCAAATGCTTGACATGGCCTGCATGTTATGGCTCACAAACAAAACAGTGCGTCCTTCACCTGCAACGTTCTTAATTTTGCCCATACATTTTTTCTGAAACTCTGCGTCACCAACTGCAAGTACTTCATCAACTATAAGAATCTCCGGTTCAAGATGGGCCGCAACTGCAAAGCCCAAACGGACCATCATACCTGAAGAATAACGTTTAACAGGTGTATCGATGTATTTTTCTACACCACTAAAGCTAACAATCTCATCAAATTTGTTTTTAATCTCAGGTTTTGTCATGCCAAGAATGGCGCCATTCAGGTAAATATTTTCACGCCCGGTAAGTTCCGGGTGAAAACCTGTTCCAACTTCCAGTAAGGCTGCAACGCGTCCACGGATCTTTACTTTTCCTGTTGTCGCAGTTGTAACCTGTGAAAGAATTTTAAGAAGCGTAGATTTTCCTGCTCCATTCTTCCCGATGATACCAACAACATCCCCTTCTTTCACATCAAAGTTTATGTCTTTGAGTGACCACACATAATTGCTTCCGCCTTTCGCAGTACGATCATTGGTGTCGCCGATTTTAAGGTATGGATCTTCCTTGCCCCGTGCTTTGTGCCACCACCTATTGAGATCATGCGAAATAGTGCCTGTTCCAAGCTGTCCCAGTCGGTACTGCTTGGAAATATTAGTGGCTCTTAAAACTATTTTACTCATGATCGAAAATTTTAAACGGTATCCATAAAAGATTTCTCAACCCTGTTGAAGACAACCAGTCCTATAAAAAATATCACTATGGTGAATACGAGACTATAAGCCAGGTACCACCAGTTAAATACACCAACTCCGAGAAATGCATATTTGAAAGTTTCTATCAAACCTGTAAGTGGATTCGCCAGGAAAAAATATTTGAAGTTTCCATATTCTTCAACCTTTGAAAGAGGAATTACAATAGGAGAAGCATACATCAATAACTGAACCCCGAATGCGATAAGGAATTTAAGATCGCGGTATTTGGTAGTCATAGAAGAAATAATGATCCCGATCCCAAGTCCCATAAATCCCATAATGATAACCAGGAACGGAACAAGGGCAATAGCTGCATTCGGATGAAGTTTATCGCTTGTAGTAAGGAAATAAAGCCACACTCCCAGGAATAAGACAAATTGAATTCCAAATTTTACAAGGTTGGAAATAACTATAGAAAGAGGAACGATCATTCGCGGAAAGTATACTTTCCCAAAAATGCTTGCATTGGAAGTAAAAGTATCGGAAGTCTTGGTTAAAGTATCTGAAAAATAACTCCACATGGTTAAGTTGCAAATGAAGTAAAGCAATGGAGGCATTCCTTCTGTTGTGATTCCACCGAAAAAGCTGAATGTCAAAGAAAATATTGCGGCAGTTAATGCAGGTTGAATAAAGAACCATATCGGGCCAAGAACAGTTTGTTTGTATACGGCAACAAAATCGCGACGCACGAAAAGGAATAGCAGATCTTTGAAACGAAATAATTGTTTCAGTTTTAAGGAGAACAAACTGGATTCAGGTTCAAGTACCAAATCCCATGGTTCGTTTTCGTTGTCAAATTCTTTTTCGCTCATAATTTATACCTGCCGGGGCAATAACGAGGTCGCCCATTTATGGCATAATCAACCCTTTTTAATAAACATGCAAATTTAACAGAATAAATCGAATAATTTCCTGGTTTTTAGCATATTTAGTCCTTATTGACGAACTGTAATCACTTGAAATTCAGCTTATGAAAGCCCATTAGCTGTAGGGATCTTTTTTGTATCTTTAGCCTCCGCAAAACCATGCATTTACCGGGTATTGTAAAAGTTTAATGAAAGTACAGTTTCTTACATCATATTATCCCCCGTTTCTGACCAATTTTTTCAAGGCAAATGGGTACCTGGCCAGCGAATCGTATGCCGTAATTCTGGAAAAACTACTTGAAGAACATTTTGCAGATACAGGAGCTTTGCAATTTCATACGGCAAAGGCAGGCCACGATACATTTTTGATCATTGCCAATTGCGAGCTGCTGCAAAAAAAATGGGCAAAGGAAAATGGGGTTTCATACACTGAGGAAGACTGGATGAGGGAAATTGCTTTTGCGCAAATCAAACAATTTAAGCCCGATCTTTTTTATCTTGAATATGTGTATGAATTTTTTGGTGAATTTCTGAAGGAAGTAAAACCATTCTGTAAATATGTTGCGTCATGGATATCTTCTCCGTTGAACCCGAAAATATCTTATGAAGGGATTGATCTGATCTTTTCTTCTACACCTGATTTTATTCAATCATTCAAAAAATCGGGATTCAATGCGGAATATATGCATCCTGCGTTTGATGTCCGGATACTTGATCGCTTAAAGAATACTAAAAAAGACATTCCGTTTTCTTTTGTAGGAGGTTGGAGTGAGGTGCATATCAACAGGAAAAAGGCGCTGACTGAATTAGTGAAACATACGCCAATACAGCTGTGGGGATATTCTTATAAAAGGAATTATAGCAAAAGAACGCTTGATTTTTATACGAATCTTATCATCAAAAAAAATGGATCAATCCTGAAAAGATATAACGGGGAAGCCTGGGGATTAGAGATGTATGAAATCATCCAGCGCTCGGTTTTTACATTTAATATCCATGAATCTTTATTAAAAGGATATGTTGGAAACATGCGCATGTTTGAAGCCACAGGTGTTGGAACAATGGTCCTGAATGATGAAGGAATTAATCTTTCTGAGCTTTTTGTTCCGGGAAAAGAAATAGAAACATATAAAACAATTGACGAAGCAATTGAAAAAGCGAAGTATTATGTTCAATATCCTGATAAAGCTATTGAAATAGGGAAAAATGCGCAGGCCCGGACAGTAAAGGATTATAATTACGATGAGTATGTGCAGAAGTTATTCAGGGATGTAAAGAAGTACTCAGAAATTTTTTAAAGAATATGTCGAAATTACCATATATAAATATTGGATGCGGTTTTCATTTTCACGAAGACTGGACTAATGTTGATTTTCACGCGAGCGGAAAAGATGTTATTGCCCATAATTTACTGAAAGGAATTCCCTTTGGTGATGCGAGTTTTGAAGTTGCATATCATTCGCATGTATTAGAGCATTTTCTGAAAAAGGATGCTGACTTTCTCATTTCCGAATGTTACCGTGTTTTAAAACCGGGAGGAATTTTGCGTGTGGCAATTCCTGATCTCGAACGCATTGCGAGAAATTATATCAAATACCTCGAAGAGTCACTGAACAATGTTCCGGGTGCAGCTGAAAAATATAACTGGACAATGCTGGAAATGTTTGATCAAACGGTAAGAACAACAGGCGGTGGTGATATGATCGAATACATAAAAGATACATCGCACAACAACGATAATTTCCTGGTTGAAAGAAACGGACATGAGGCGAAACTTTTGATTGAAAATGTAAGAAACCCTAAAGGCATCGCAAGCCAGCATGCACCCAAAAGAAGTTTGTTGTATAAAATAAAAGGGAAAATTAAAGATCTCGTTTTGAAAGAAGAAACTGCCGCTCTTGAAATTGGAAAATTCAGGTTGGGAGGAGAGATTCATCAATGGATGTACGATCGTTATTCTTTGGCAAAACTGTTGGAAAAAAATGGATTTACCGAAACTAGGGTTGTTCAGGCGAATGAAAGCTCTGTTAACAATTGGAATTCTTTTGGTTTGGATATAGTGGATGGGAAAGTAAGAAAGCCGGATTCTTTATTTATGGAAGCAAAAAAGTTATAGGATGAAGTTGAATTTCTGCACATTGTTTAATGCTAATTACCTGTCGAGAGGATTGGCGGTATACGAATCATTGCTTGCGGTGTGTCCCGATTTTCATCTTTATGTTTTTGCTTTCGACGATAAAACATACGATTATCTCAAAAAGCTAAACACGGAAAAACTTACACCTGTTTCATTAAAAGAGTTTGAAGACGAAGAGTTATTGCGGATAAAGCCAACCCGCTCGGCAGCTGAGTATTGCTGGACCTGCACGCCTTCCACTATTTTGTATGCGTTGAAAAAATATGGATTGGAGAATTGTACTTACATCGACGCGGATATGTATTTCTACAGCGATCCGGCTGTATTAATAAACGAAATGAAGGGGAAATCGGTGATGATCACCGAACATCGATACACACCGGCATACGACCAAACCGCGACAAGCGGAAAATATTGTGTGCAGTTTGTTACCGCTTTTAATAATGCCGAAGGATTGGAAGTAATGAACTGGTGGCGCAATGCATGTATTGAGTGGTGTTACGCGCGACATGAAGATGGAAAATTTGGTGATCAGAAATACCTGGACGACTGGACAAGCCGTTTCTCATGTGTTCACGAATTACAGCATTTAGGAGGGGGAATTGCGCCATGGAATGTGCAGCAATATGAATTTGAAAAACACAACGGAAAGATAAAAGGAAGAGAAATTAAAAGTGGGAAAGAGTTTGAAGCGGTTTTCTTTCATTATCATGGCTTGAAGTTTTATGATAGGGATATTGTTTCGCTTACCGACGCTGGTTATGCGATTACCAAAAGTGTTATGGAAATCTTTTTTAAACCCTATGTGAGGGAATTGATGAACATAAAAAAGAAAGTTCAGAAGAGTGATCCGCAACTCGATCCTAATGGCACTTCCGGCCCGGCGCCATACTCCGAATCGGGTTTTAAAACACTAAAAAAATACTACCTTGAAGGGATCAAAAGCAGCAGAAGAAACATCCTCGGCTTGCATCTGCCTAAAAAGCTAAAACATCACTATTTTTTTAAGGCCACAAAATTATAAATTAGTAACTTAGTGCCTTATTCTCATGGATGGCACATTTGATTGATCTGCAAACGTTTACTGATAAAAGAGGAAATCTTACTGTTATTGAAAAAGTTGTCCCTTTTGACATCAAACGTATATTTTATATTTATGGTGTCGACGATTCCAAAAGAGGAGGACATCGTCACCATAAAACTATCCAGGCAGCAGTGTGCATAAAAGGAAGTTGCACCATTTATAATAACAATGGGAAGCAGGAAGAAACGTTTGAATTGGATAAACCCAACAAGTGCCTTATTATTGATCCTGAAGACTGGCATACTATGTATGATTTTACGGAAGATGCCATTCTGATGGTGTTGGCTTCCGAGTATTTTGACGCAGGTGATTACATTTTCGACCCTTACAAATAATATGATTGATTACGAAAATTTACAAAAACTGAACGCTCCTTTCTTTGAGCAATATGCTGTTGCCTTTAAACAGGTAATGGAAGGAGGCTGGTATGTATTAGGAAAAAAAGTAGAAGAATTCGAATCAGCTTACTCAAAGTATTGTGCTGTAAAACATACTGTTGGTGTTGCCAATGGATTGGATGCACTTACTTTGTCATTGAAAGCATTGCACTTTGAAGAAGGTTCGGAAGTATTGGTTCCTTCCAATACATACATTGCCACTATTCTTTCAATCGTTCAGAATGGCTTAAAACCTGTATTGGTTGAACCAGACATTAACACGTATAACATTGATCCTAAAAAAATAGAGCAGGCAATTACCCCGCGCACCAAGGCGATCATGGTTGTGCATTTATATGGGAAAATGTGCGAAATGGATGTGATCCTGGCTATTGCAAAAAAACATGATCTTAAAGTGATTGAAGATTGCGCGCAATCGCATGGAGCAACTTTTAAGGGAAAACAATCGGGAAGTTTTGGAGATTATGCAGCACATAGTTTTTATCCTACAAAAAATTTAGGAGCTATGGGAGATGCAGGCGCAGTTACAACAAATGATGATTTCCTGGCGCAGGAAATAAAGACCTTAAGAAATTACGGTTCGAAAGTAAAATACTACAACGAACAGATAGGAGTTAATTCCAGGTTAGATGAATTGCAGGCGGCCATCTTGCTGGTGAAACTGAAATACCTCGATCAAATCAACGAACACAAACAAAAGCTGGCAGGAATTTACCAGGCAGAATTAAAAAGCGATTTTATAAAACCAGTTGTTCATGCCGATTACAAGGATGTATTTCATATTTATTGTGTTCGACATGATAGAAGAGATCAGCTAAAAGAATATTTGTTGAGCAAAGGAATAAAAACAGAAGTTCATTACCCGGTTGCTCCTGTCAAACAAGTAGCAATGAAAGGGATTATTGATGAGCAGCAAACTCCGATAGCAGAAGAAATACATAAAACCACGCTTAGTTTGCCCATCTCTTATTTTCATAAGGAAGAAGACATCAGTGAAGTGATAAAAATAATGAACGCGTTTTAATGCCAAAACTTAGTGTCATAACTATAAATTACAATGACGCAAAAGGGTTGAAAGAAACAATTTTGAGTGTTGTTGAACAAACCCGGAAGGATTTTGAATTTGTAGTTATTGATGGAGGTTCTACCGATGGTAGCGTTGACGTTATCAATGAATATAAAGATCTGATCAGTATTTGGACCTCGGAAAAAGACAAGGGAATTTACGATGCCCAGAACAAGGGAATACAAAAAGCAAGCGGCGAATATGTTCTTTTCCTGAATTCGGGTGATACATTCTATTCTAATCAGGTAGTAGATAAATTCTATAATTTCCTGCAGGAAAATGATTCTGCAATGATCTATGGAAACACCAACCTGGTGAATGGTAATAAAAATGAATTGCTTGTTCAGCCTGGTAAACTCCCAATGGAATTCTGGTATATGGGAACACTCAATCACCAGGCAGTTTTTATGAAGAGAGATTTGTTTGAGCGGTTTGGCTTGTATGATCTGAAATATAGAATCTGTGCTGACTTTGATTTATTTCTTCGTGCATATGTAAAAGATCCGGGAATGTTTGCCCATATCAACGAAACCATTTGTAACTATGATCAAACAGGATTTAGTGCGAGCAAAGAAAATTTCAATAAGATGCTGGCAGAACGCGAACAGATATTACTTGCAAACTTATCACCGGAAGTATACACGAAAATAAAAAAAGCATATAATGCAAGTCTGCCATTAAAACGTCAGGTTATTAATTATATGATTGAAAGGCCATTGTTAAATAGTGCTTTCAAGCGGGTTTATAAATTATACGCAGGATTAAAAGGAAATGATGAGTAGTAATAAACCGACATTGGTAATTGTTACGCAAAGCCTTAATCGAACAGGCTCCGAGCTTGTACTGTTCAATCTATTGCCTTATATAAAAGATCATTTCTCCATTACTTTGCTTTCAGTTTTTAAAGGCGAGTTGTATAATGAACTTCCTTCATATGTTCACAAAGATTACCTGTATGCAAAACCGGCAGTTGGTTTATTGGGAAAAATAGCAAAACGCTTAAAAGATAGTTTTGTAGTTCCTGGAAAATTAAAAAAGTATGCAAAAGGAACTTGGTATATCAATACAATTGTACTTCCGGATTATGTGAAATTTGCTGAAGAAAATAATATTCCATGCATTGTTCATACACATGAGCTGGAACAAATGTATAAATTACTGACGCCGGAACAAACACAGAGGCTAGTGAATTATCCTCGCCTGGTCATAGCCAACTCAAAAATAAGTGCCGATACAATAACAAAGTTTGGCAGGACAAAACCGATTGAAGTTTGTTACCCTGCATTTGATACCCGAAAAATTACCGGTGCAAAATTTAATCCTGGTGAAATTAGGAAAAAACTGGGCATTAAAGAAGAGGAGTTCGTGTGGACTATGTGTGGTACAATTGATGACAACAAAAACCCATTTTTGTTTGTTTATGTAGCATTGGAGATAAAAAAATCATCGACGCACCTGGTAAAGTTTGTCTGGATCGGTAATACACCTTCGGGTAATGATCAATATGCTGGGGAAGTGAAGAAGTATGTGGAAGATTTGGGTATGTCAGAGAGTATCCTGTGGATTGAAAATACCAGGAGTAACTTCCACGAATATTTTAGTGTTGCTGATGGATTTATACTTACTTCTCAGTTTGAGTCATTTTCGCTCGTTACTTTGGAAGCATTATTGTTGGGTCTACCTGTAGTAGCCAATAAATGCGGAGGAGTGAATGAGATCCTCGACAACAAATGCGGGTACATTCTTGAACAAAAAAATAACGTGGAAGAAATGGCTGCAAAGATGCTGGAATATATGAAAAATCCGATAGATGAAAAGGAACGATCTGAACAAATCCAATTTGCACAACGTTTCGATATTTCTGTGTGGGGAGTTAAATGGAAGGATATCATCTTAAAATATATTGCTCATGCATAGTATCTGCTATTTTGCATCCTATTTTAAAGGAGATAAAATTCCTTATTACCTCAGGTTTTACCTGCAGGAAGTAAAACTGCATTTTTCGGAAGTTGTATACGTTTCCGGCAATGAGCGTTTAGATGAAGAAAGTAAAAAATTTTTGAAGGAAACAGGAATTACACTACAGCAGGAAAAAAATGAAGGTTTTGATTTTGGCCTCTGGTACAAGGCATTTCAGAAAAATGATCCTGTAAATTATGATAGAAT
>DASWXS010000022.1:0-2247 GCA_036405375.1 Bacteroidia bacterium | reverse complement strand
GAAGGTAGAAAATGTAAAAACCAATATTTCTTCTTTAATAAAAAACTATAAGAACACACTTATCGCGGGCCTGATCATTATGGCTCCATTGATCGTGATAAAATTACTGCAGGATGAAACCGGTTTGGCTATCGTTTTTATCGCTTTCATAGCTGTACTTTATCGCGAAGGTTTATCGGTTAATTTCATTTTGATCGGGTTCCTCGCTGTAATACTAATGGTACTGGCACTACTGGTTGAGGATATTTACTTATACAGCGTAGTTGGATCTATCGCCTTGCTTTCGCTGGTATTCGTTAAACGAAATCGTAGAAATCTTATTATAGTTATTCTTTGTACGGGCCTGGCAAGCAGTATGATCTTTGGTGCCTCTTATGTTTATGAAAAACTGGAGCCACATCAGAAAATACGTATAGATGTGTTGCTTGGCCGTGGTGAGGTTGACATGAAAAAAGAAGGCTATAACGTTAACCAGGCAAAAATAGCCATCGGTTCGGGAGGGCTTTTGGGGAAAGGCTACCTGAAAGGAACACAAACCAAATACGACTTTGTTCCGGAGCAGGATACCGATTTCATTTTTTGCACGGTAGGAGAAGAATGGGGATTTGTTGGAAGCGCCATTGTTATTATTCTCCAGATCTTATTGATGTTGCGCGTAATTAATATATCAGAGCGACAACGGTCTCCTTTTAGCCGGATCTATGGTTATGGTGTTGCAAGTGTTTTATTTTTTCACCTGGCGGTTAATATCGGGATGACGATTGGATTGATGCCGGTAATCGGGATTCCTTTACCGTTCTTCAGTTACGGTGGATCTTCGTTATGGAGCTTTACAATCCTGCTTTTTATTTTTATCAAACTGGATGCAAACAGGTTGCTGATACTGAGGTAGTATTTTTAACACAGAGTTCCCTGAGGAGTCAGAGCTTCACAGAGTATTAATTGTAACATTTTATATTTATAAATAATGGAATCAAAACTCTGTGTATCTCCTTAAACTTTATGGCCTCTGTGTTAAATGTCGCATACTCACCACTGCCACAGATCACATTCAAAATTCCGGAGCAATTCCTTTATACGCTCCGACTCAGTCAATGCTTCTTTATCCGAATTCACATAATCGGCAATTTCACGGTCAAATATATTTCCTTCCTTCCTGATCGTGCTCGTGAATTTCCGTTTAATGAATAGTTCATCAAATGTTCGCTCTTCTGATTCATTCTTTGAGTTGATTGCATTATAAGCATTGAGGAAAGGACGTGCTTCATTATAATTGATCCAGAATAAAGGAATCAGCAAATCCTTGTCAACATCATATTTTACCGGGCAAATAGCCCTGATACGGACATCCATCACCGAACGTTGCCTGTCAAAAAACCAGGTTTCACGGATATAGTACTGCGCTATGAACTCACCATTCATGGTATCTATTACAAGATGCTTCTTCGTACTGTCATTTCCAAATTCATCTGCATAATAAAACAAAACAGAATCGTGAAATGCAATTTTATTGCTGATCTGTTGCAAGGAAAATGTATCCGTTACATCATCCGTTTTATATACTTTTAGCTCTCCGCTTAATGTGGCTTTCAAAATCACGTCAAATAAGCTGAGCTTGTTTTTTGTTTTTTGAACCGGAAAGTAAAAAGGGAAATTATATCTGTCGGCCAGGTCAATACTTCGCCATACTTCTTTCGACCAGACTACATCCGATTCGCGAATGTATGGTAACGAAACTACAGGCTTCGTTTGTGCGGAAATACAATCACATATAAATAAAACGCATGCTACAATTATGTAAATCGTTTTTCTCATACACCAATAACGATTATAACGTATTATTATTGCAAAAATTACTTCGCAGTGAGAAGTGAGTCAAGATCACGGCCAAATACCAGGCTAAACTTTTGTGCACCTTCTTTTTTCATGTGATAAAAGTCAGCAAACAACAATTCGTCTGAGCAAATCGGATCATCTGTATAATCCAGGAATGGAATGTTATTTTTCTTTGCTATCGCTCCAAAAACCTGTATCTGTTCATCCCGGTTTACAATCCGGTTACTGCCTTTGATATATGTTGGAGATACAACAAACACCAGCTTACTTTTATTTTTCCGGCTAAGCAGGATAATCGAATCCAGGTAATCCCTGTTTTCCTTCAATACCGAGGCTTTATAGCTACCTGCATCTTCCGCAGAAAGGTCCTTAAACTGTATGGGATTGATTGCCTGAAAACCTTTGTAACAA
>DASWXS010000021.1:0-6298 GCA_036405375.1 Bacteroidia bacterium | reverse complement strand
AGAGCGATGCTGCAAAACGAACAGATATACAGATCGGCTTCAGGGTAGGGTGGATACTTCCGTTGTATAAGCGAATTAAAGATTTTTATTACTAAGCATAAGAGAAAATTATATAGAACAAAAAAGCCCCCTGACAGAATCGTCAGGGGGCTTTTTATTAGAATGATTTTATGATTAGTAATTACCTTTCAGTTTCACACCTTGCTCAATTTTTTTAAGAGCAGTAATGTACGCACCAATACGCATAGTTGATTTGAATTCCTGTGCATTGTTCCACACATCTTCAAAAGCAAGCTCCATGTTTACATCGTGCTTTTCATTCACTTCTTTTTCGCTCCAGTAGTAACCCATTTTGTTTTGTACCCACTCAAAGTAAGATACAGTCACACCGCCTGAGTTAGCTAAAATATCCGGAACAACTAAAATGTTTTTTTCTTTCAGAATAACATCAGCTTCTGGTGTAGTAGGTCCGTTTGCACCTTCCACAATCAAAGTAGCCTGGATACCTGCAGCGATATCTTCAGTAATTACATTTTGCAATGCAGCAGGAACCAATACATCGCATTTTGCAGTTAATAATTCTGCGCTTGTAATTTCAACAGCACCTTTAAATCCTTTTAATGTATTGTTGTTTGATTTTACATAATCTAAAGCCGCTTTGATGTCGATACCTTTTTCATTGTAGAAAGAACCTGTATGGTCACCGATAGCAACGATCTTAATTCCTTGTTCTGCTAATAAACGGGCAGCGTGTGAACCTACATTACCAAATCCTTGTACAGAAGCTGTACATGATTTAGGATCTTTGTTCATTTTTTTAAGTGCACAAAGTGTATTGATCATTACACCACGACCTGTAGCAGCGTCACGGCCTAATGAACCACCAATAACAATTGGTTTCCCGGTTGTAACACCAGGACTTGCTTCACCAGTAATTTTATTGAACTCGTCAAGCAACCAAGCCATTTCTCTTCCGCTTGTTCCCATATCAGGAGCAGGGATATCTTTGTTTACACCGAAAACATCTTTCATTGCACGTGTATAAGCGCGTGTAACTCTTTCCAGCTCGCCAACGCTCATTTTACGTGGATCACATTTAACACCACCTTTACCACCACCGTATGGTAAATTTGCAACAGCGCATTTAAAGCTCATCCATGCAGATAAAGCCATTACTTCATCCTGTGATACATCCATCGCGTAACGGATACCGCCTTTAGATGGGCCAAGAATTGTAGAGTGAACGCAACGGTAGCCTTCGAATACTTCAATTTTACCATTATCCATCATCACCGGAAGGCTAACTTTTACAAGTTTAGATGGGTTTCTTAATATTTTATTTACATTTTCATCTAGATTCATTGTTTTAGCCGCTACATCCAGGCGGGCTAATACTGATTCAAACATACTATCGTGTTCAGCAGGAGAATTTGCAATTTGTGCACTCATAATTGTTTATGTATTTAGTTTGTTGTAAGCTAGTTATAAAAATAACCGGGCAAAGGTAACAATTTATTAAAATAAGGGGCAAAATTTATAGATAAAAGCCCTTAAAAGGCAGTCGGATTTCACTTTTTTTTACTTTAAAATAAGGTATAAAAAAACGAAGGGTGCAACCATAATGAGGCTATCGAATCGGTCGAGAATTCCGCCATGCCCGGGCATTATTTTTCCGGAATCTTTTACGCCCACACTTCTCTTCAGCATCGACTCAACCAGGTCGCCTAATGTACCAAATATTACCACTATAACGGATACTATTATCCAATCCATTAAATCGAGTTTTCCAAGGAATTTATAGATGAGAAAGGATGCGGCAATGGTCAATATCCCCCCGCCAATAGTTCCTTCCCATGTTTTGCCCGGAGAAATACGTTCGAACATTTTATTCTTACCAATAAAGCTGCCAACCAGGTATGCAAATGTATCGTTGCTCCAGATCAATAAAAGCATTCCTAAAATGATAGCATAATTGTAACTGTCTGCTCCTGCGTCATAACCTCCGAACGAGTGAAAAGGAAACAAGGTGATCTTATTGAGAAAATAAAAAGGTAACGAAGTGTAAAGTATGCCTGCAATGGTTACAGATATATTTTGAAAAGGATTAGGCTGATTACGGAAAAGCTCAGCAATAAAAGTGATGAAAAGCAATGCAAGCGCTAAGAAAAACCCGAGGTCTTTAAACTTTAATAACCATATCATCCCAAAAATATTCTCCGCAAAAATATCCAGGAACATATTCCCTAAACTGGCATGCATGTACAAAAGTACTGCAATGCTGTACCCAAAGAATTTATTAGGTTTTGCCCCGGTAATACTCATCAGTTTGTAAAACTCCTGTAGCCCCCATAAGGAAACAATAAAGAACAGGGCACTGAATGAATAATAATTCCAAAGAATACAACCCAAAAGCACTACAACAAATACCGCGGCACTACCCGTACGAATTAAGAATTTTTTAGAATCGAAGGCCATAGAGTCCAAATATAAAAATTTCCGGTAAGCAACTGGCATATGTATTGAAAGATGGTAATAAACTACTTGTTTATTCTTTAAAACTTGAAACCATGTTACGCTTAATTTTTCCTGCCACATTGCTGGCATTTCTCCTTACCTTCCTGCACACATCCAATGCAAATACAGTTAAACCGGTTATTGATGAGCCGGAGCCTGCTTACGTAGAAGCTCATGTTACTACCGGTAATTATGGCTGCGGTTTCCTCTTAAAGCTCAATGACGGACAATTGCTGTTACCTGCAAACCTTCCGAAAAAATACCAGGTATTCAATGAGAAGGTACAGGTAATGTTTGATGAAGTAAAAAACGTTCACAACTCGCCCTGTAATGTGCAAAAGGAAGTACATATTGCAAAAATCAGGGCCTATGAGCCCAACGCAATCTGCAGGGCCAAATACTAAAACGGAATCCTATTCTTCGAAAAGCTCATTAACACTGATGTTTTGGTTTTTTTTTGATTTGCTGTTAACATGTCAGATTTAAACTCCTATGATTTAAGATTTTTTAGTCTTTTGGGTCAGCAGAGTTGAATTACTTTTGCGCAAAAATTACTTACGTATGTTTCGTCTATTCCTTATTTCGCTTCTTGTATTCGCAAATGTTGTTTTTGCATCCGACAAGGACAAACCTAAAAAGCCCGCAGATGACGCTTCTTATGTGGAAGCTATGGTAACAGTTGGCAACAATGGCTGTGGATTTCTATTGCAGTTGAGTGATGGTAAACTGATAAAGCCAAGTAACCTGCCGAAAAAATTTCAGCACTTTGACGAAAAGGTACTGGTAAAGTACGAAGACATTAAAGTAATTACCGATTCTCCGTGCAGCGTAGAGAAAGAAGTGAATATTGTAGAGATCAAATCCTACAAAGGCAAAAAGAAAGCCCAGGGGAAATTTTAATCAGCTTAAGCTGTTATAATATTTAAGAGAATCTTCAATAAGGTTTTTCGGGCATTCTATATCCAGTGCTGGTTTTCCTGGTTTTTCGATAAGTGCCAATTTAATTTTTCCGGCTTTGTTTTTTTTGTCGTGCAGCATCAGTTTTTGAATTGCATGAAAATCTTTGGAGTCGATCTTTACTTTTTTGAACAGAGCAAATAATATATCTTCCACAAACAGCAGGTCTTTTTCTTCCAGCATATTTAACCTGAAAGCTATGAACGACTCGCAGATCATACCAATGGCAATTGCTTCGCCATGTAATAATTGTTTGCCTTTCTTTTCAAGATAAAAACTTTCCAGTGCATGACCAATGGTATGCCCGAAATTCAATGCTTTGCGCATGTGTTTTTCTTTTGGATCTATTTCAACAATGGTGTTTTTGATCACAACAGATTGTTGCATTATACTTTCAAATTCTTTTTCCTTTTTAGATTTACTGTATGCTAATACTGATTTTGCAAGGTGCTTATCGGCAATAAAACCTGCTTTTACAATCTCTGCAAGTCCATTTGTAAATTCACGTTTGCTTTGTGTTTTACAAAATCCACTATAGATAAAAACGCCATCGGGTTCGCAGAAAGTGCCGATAAGATTTTTGTAACGATCAAAATCGATTCCCGTTTTTCCGCCAACAGAAGCATCAGCCATAGACAAGCTGGTAGTTGGAATGTTGATGAAAGAAAAGCCTCTTTTGTATACAGAGGCGCAGAAGCCGCCAATATCAGTAACTACCCCGCCTCCGATGTTGATCAATAAGCTGTTGCGGTCGCAATTGAACTCATTCAATTTTTTCCAGATCATTTCGCAAGTCTTTAGATTTTTATTGATCTCACCTGCTTTTATAATAATGATGTTTTTTAACTTGAAAGATGAAAGTGCTTTTAAGAAAAGAGGAAGGCAATGTTTTTTTACGTTCGAATCGGTTAAAACTACGATGGAAGAGAATGAGTTATTGCTTAGAAATTTGTTGAGGTAATCAAACGCTTTGTCTTCAAAAAAAATAGAGTAATTGCCTGCGTTTATTTTATCACCTTTCATAAGGAACCAAATATAGAGAAATGCACCGTGATTTTGACTTAAACAACAAGGAATTGTTTCAATTTCAAACAAACACAGATTTCACTGATTTTGTTCTGTAACAACAAAATCAGAAATTTGTGTAATCGGCGAAATTTGTGTCACATAAAACTTATAAGATTTTTCGGACGATCAGTTCAGTTTTCCTGGAGTCACCAGGTGAAATTCGGGAATCTGGATCTTAAAACGGTCGTCATTGGCCAGGTTTTTCATAAGGTAGGTTCCTTCCATTTTGCCAATTTCGGTGCTCAGGTTACATCCCGAAGAATAGGTATAGGACTCGCCGGGGGCAACAACCGGGGTTTCACCAATTACGCCTTCACCTTCCACTTCCCTGTTCTCTCCATTACTATCGAAAATAAACCAGTGTCTGCGAAGCAACTGAACCGTGTAATCGCTGCGGTTTTCTATGGTTATGGTGTACATAAACACATAACTCAACAGCATGGGGTTCGATTGCTCTTCCAGGTATTCGGGCTTAACCGAAACTACCAATCCTTTTGTCTCTGCTTTTACCATCTTTCTGCAAAAATACCGTTTACCTAAATTTACGCATTATTTGCATAATTAGTTTATGTATTAACGGAAATAAACAACTGATTTTCAGTTGTTTAAATATTTTCTAAAATTTAGCACTTTTTTTAAGGTAATGCGTCCGCGTTGTCGTATATTTGTAGCCCGTTTTTGCAAGGAGAAACGGAATTATAAACAAATAAGTTTAATCCCTTCAAACTTACCTTGCTAAGGTTTGAATACAATTTTGTAGAACACATGGCAGGAAAAACTGCAGAAGTAGGAACCGCTGATTTTGATTGGTCAGCAATCGGTAAAAAACAGGATCAATATTCTTCTGACGACAGAACGAAGATGGAAGATCTTTACGAGAAAACATTGAAAACTATTACTGATCTTCAAACTATTGAAGGAGTTGTAGTAGCAATGAACAATCGCGAGGTTGTAGTTAACATTGGTTTCAAATCAGACGGTGTTATCTCTTTATCAGAGTTTAAATACAACCCGGATTTAAAAGTTGGTGATAAAGTTGAAGTATTTGTTGAGAATCAGGAAGACAAATTAGGTCAATTATTGCTTTCTCACAAAAAAGCACGTGCTAACAAAAGCTGGGATCGCGTTAACGAAGCTCTTAACTCTGATGAGGTTATCAAAGGTTACGTTAAATGCCGTACTAAAGGAGGTCTTATTGTGGATGTATTTGGTATCGAAGCATTCTTACCAGGATCTCAGATCGACGTTAAACCAATCCGTGATTACGATGTTTACGTTGGAAAAACAATGGAATTTAAAGTTGTAAAAATCAACAACGAATTCAAAAACGTAGTTGTTTCTCACAAAGCTCTTATTGAAGCTGAGATCGAGAACCAAAAACGTGATATTATCTCTAAATTGGAAAAAGGACAAGTTCTTCAGGGAACAGTTAAAAACATCACTTCTTATGGTGTGTTTATCGACCTTGGTGGAGTTGACGGTCTTATCCACATTACAGATCTTTCTTGGGGTCGTATTTCTCACCCTGAGGAAATCGTTAAGCTGGATGAGCCAATCAATGTGGTTATCCTTGATTTCGATGATGAGAAAAAACGTATTGCACTTGGCTTGAAACAACTTTCTCAACATCCTTGGGAAGGACTTAACTCTGAATTAAAAGTTGGAGATAAAGTTAAAGGTAAAGTAGTAGTATTAGCTGATTACGGTGCTTTCGTAGAGATCGCTCCGGGTGTTGAAGGTTTGATCCACGTTTCAGAAA
>DASWXS010000020.1:0-12593 GCA_036405375.1 Bacteroidia bacterium | reverse complement strand
CTTCTATCTGGAAAAATTTGATCTGATCGCGGTTATTGATGAAAGTAATTGCTACTCCGGCCTTGGAAGCACGTGCTGTTCTTCCGATCCTGTGAATGTAATCTTCCGGATCAGGCGGGGCATCGTAATTAACTACCAGGCTGATTCCATCTACATCAATTCCTCTTGATAAAATATCCGTTCCAATCAGTATTCTTAGCTTCTTTGCCCTGAATTCCCTCATGATCTCTTCACGCTCTGACTGTTCAAGATCTGAGTGAAAAGCCTTCAATGATCGTTCAATATGTTTTAAACTTTTTTCCAGTTGCTTTACATTTTCTTTTGTAGAAGAAAATATGATTACTGATTGATAGTCTTCATTTTTCAGGATTTCCTTCAGAATCGCTTCCTTTTGATTGTCGTATACAACATATGCCTGCTGTACAATTCCCTCTGCCGGTTTGCTGATTGCAATGTTGATCTGTTCCGGATCTTTAGTGATCTGGTTTGCCAGCAAACGCATCTTAGGCGGCATAGTTGCCGAAAACAATATGGTTTGCCTGTTTTGAGGAAGCAGTTTGATGATCTTCAGGATGTCATCAAAAAAACCCATATCCAGCATTCGGTCCGCTTCATCCAGCACTAAATGCTGAAGATGTTCAAAGGTAATATCACCAGCCTGTAACAAAGCAATAAGGCGTCCTGGCGTTGCACAAACAATATCAACACCTTCTTTCAGCGATCGTTTTTGCTTTTCCCATGTAATACCATCGTTTCCACCATAAACTGCAATTGATCCAACAGAGCAAAAATAGCCCATGCCATCAATTTGCTGATCAATCTGTATTACCAGCTCACGTGTAGGCGCAATAATCAAGGTATTGAGATGACGCTTGGGAGCATGCAAAATATGTTGAATTACCGGGAGTAAATAAGCCGCTGTTTTACCAGTACCTGTTTGCGCACAAGCAATTATGTCCCTGTTATCCAGGATTGCCGGAATAGCTAATTCCTGTATTGGACTGGGGCTTTTATACCCCATACTTTGGATTCCTTCCAATAAGGAAGGATCAAAATTAAAATCTTCAAAAATCAAATGTGCAGGTTTAAAAAATTATTTCCCGAAGATACTGTTTATAAGCCACATCGTAAAGATTTAATTGGTACAGATGTAATTTAAATTTTGGTTAAAAAAGATCAATTTTCACTCGTTGATAACCTATTATAGACTATTTTAGAACCCATAAATTTTAAAAACCATAATATGATAAAATCTACAAAACGATTCGCAATTGCAGCTTTCACTGCTGCAAGTTTGTTAACCATATCTGCCCAGGCGCAGTTAAAAGTACCTGCACCAAGTCCTTCACAAACTGTTAAACAGGCTTTTGGTTTATCGGACATCAGTCTTGATTACTCCCGCCCAAGCGCAAAAGGTCGTACAGTATTTGGCGATGTGGTTCCTTACGGTAAAGTATGGCGTACAGGTGCTAATTCAGCAACGAAAATTACATTTGGTGATGATGTAAAAATTGAAGGTATGGACCTGAAAGCAGGAACATATGCAATTTATAGCATTCCCAACAAAGATGCATGGGAGATTATGTTTTACAAAGATCTTACATTGGGCGGAGATGTTGCTAACTACAAAGCAGAGAACGAAGTGCTTAAAGTAAAAGTAAAAACAAGTGCACTTTCTGCTAAAACAGAAACATTCACTATCAATATAGCAGATGTTACTTCTACCAGCGCTAATGTGGAATTGATGTGGGAAAAAACCAAAGTATCTTTTTCTGTAAAAACAGAAATCGACGCAAAGATTATGAAGAACATTGAAAACACGGTTATCAATGATAATAAGCCATACTTCCAGGCTGCAAGTTACTACTATGAAAACGACAAAGATCTGAAACAGGCATTAGAGTGGGCAAATAAAGCAATTGAGCAAAATCCTAAAGCTTTCTGGATTGTTACATTAAAAGCAAAGATCCAGGTTAAATTAAAGGATGGAAAAGGTGCTACTGAAAGTGCAAACGCTGCGATTGCATTAGCAAAAGAAGCGCAAAATGATGATTATGTAAGAACTAACGAAAAGATTATTGCTGAAGCAAAAGCAATTAAATAATTCATTCTTAAGAAAAAGCAGGTGCCCCGTACTTACCAGGTTCGGGGCATTTTATTTTGTCAATTCACTGGCTGATTTATTCTTTGTATAAGGATTGATAAGCAAAGCAAATAACACTACCAGTAAACATCCTACAACATTTAACCAAAGAAACGCGGAAAGATCGAAATACCAGGCAAACACAACCAGTATTTCCGCAATGATAGCAGCGTAAAACACAGCTGTACCTTCCACATGTTTAACATAAAATGCCACTACAAAAATCCCGAGTATTGTTCCATAAAAAAGAGAACCTAATATATTTACTGCTTCAATAAGATTTCCCAACTTTCCGGCATATAAAGCAACAATAAGGCAGAATACTCCCCATATCACTGTAGTAAGCCTAGAAATATAAAGATCTCGTTTTTCATTGCTCTCTTTTTTAGAAAAGCGCTTGTAAAAATCGATAAAGGTTGTGGAGGCAAGCGAATTAAGCCCACTGGCCGTAGATCCCATAGATGCAAGGAAAATGATTGCTATAAGTAAACCAACCATTCCAACCGGAAGATATTCGATCACAAAAGAAAGAAACACATAATTCGTATCATTGGTATCTGCTTTTGGATTGTTCTTTTTCATCAAAACAATAGCATCTTCCCTTACCTGTTTAGCTCTTACATCTGTGGTTCCAAGATTCTTCTTCGCAAAGAAAAGATCTTCTTCATCTGCACCTGCATCAATTTTCTTTAATAATTCAGTAGCCTGCTCTTTTTTTGTGGATTGAAGATCGTAGTAACGCTTTTCCAATTCCTCATATTCTTCTTTATAATCGCTTTTCTTTACCGCGTTTACTTCCGTTTTGTTAAAGAACATAGGTGGCGGGTTGTATTGGTAGAATGTAAACACCAATACACCAATAAGGAGAATTAAGAACTGCATCGGGATTTTCACCAGTCCGTTCATTACCAGTCCCAGCCTGCTTTGTGTAACTGATTTTCCTGTAAGATAACGTCCAACCTGCGACTGGTCGGTTCCAAAATAGGAAAGCTGCAAAAAGAAACCTCCAATGATTCCCGACCAGATGTTGTAACGGTTATTCATATCAAACTCCGTATCAATCGCATTGAGTTTCCCCATTTTTCCGGCAATATGCAAGGCATCTGTAAAACCAACATCTGCCGGCAATAAACGAACTACCATGTATGCTGCCATCAACAAACCGGCAAAAATAATTCCCATTTGCAGCATCTGGGTATACGAAACAGCCTTGGTTCCACCATAAACAGTGTACAGGATCACAACACCTCCCATAAAAAAAGTAGTGTACGTAATATCAACATTGAGTATAGTTGATAATACAATTGCCGGGGCATATATAGTAATACCTGTTGAGATACCGCGTTGCAGCAAAAATAAAAAAGCAGTTAATGAACGTGTTTTTATATCGAATCGCTTCTCCAGGTATTCGTAAGCGGTAAAAACATTTAAGCGGTGGAAAATGGGAACAAATGTGATACATAAAACGATCATTGCCAGTGGCAATCCAAAATAAAATTGTACAAACCGTAATCCATCCGTGTATCCCTGCCCTGGAGCCGAAAGGAACGTAATCGCACTGGCTTGTGTTGCCATTACAGAGAGTCCAACATGGTACCAGGGAAGCTGGCGATCAGCCAAAAGGTAGCCCTGGATATTTTTTGTATTCCTGCTTTTCCATATTCCATAAAAAACAATGAAACAAATAGTAACACCAAGTACCAGCCAATCGATTATGCTCATTATTTAAAATATTGAGTAAAAAAATAAAGCCCGGTTATTACGCACACCAGCACAATCACAACCAATATATAAACATTGATCCAGCTCCCAAGTATTGGTGATTTTTCTTCCATTATTTTATTTCCTTATTTTTTGGAAGGCTAAGTAAATTCACAAACAAACGATATGCGCCAGGCACACCCGCAGGCAGTTCCCTGAAGAATACAAGTCCTGTATAAACAAAATTACCTTTTCCATATTTTGCCGTGATCAAACTTCCATCCAGGGCTTTTTCGCCCGGATCATTCATTGTAAATACTGTTTCGTAATTCTTATCCAGTTCGCTTGCAAAGTAGATTCCGCGTTCCTGGATCCAGCCATCAAAATCAGATTTGCTAATTTTATTCGGTGTATTTAAAACGGGTTGCGATTCATTCACAAAAGTAACCTCTGCTTTTTCATCTGTAACCCTGTTACGTGAAACAGTAAACGGGTAAGGTCCGATTTTGGCAACAACAGGCCCTACCCTGCTGTTGGTATTGTATTGAACAACCAGGTTACCGCCATTTTTCACATATTCCATTAACTTGTTATAGTGTACCTGTAAGCGTTCGTTTGTATTATGCGCGCGAACACCTGTAACAATGGCATCATACTTTGAAAGATCACTATTTGACAATAGCTCATCTGTAAGTTCGGTTACATTATAACCGATCTGTTTTAAGCAAGCCTGTACATCATCACCCGCGCCGGGAATGTAAGCGATATTGGTTCCTGTTTTCTTCAGATCCATTTTAACCAGCTTTGCTTTTGCATCTGATAATATGAATTGATAAGGTATATGATCATATTCTATTCGCTGAATGCCCTGATCATATCTTTCGCCATCAATACTCAACATCGCAGTTAATGTTCCAATCGAATTGCTTTTTTTATTTGAGATCTTTAATTCAATAATTTTTTCGTCTCCTTTTTTAGCAAGATTAAACGTTCTGTCTGCCTTGTCCACATCCCAATCAGCAGGAAGTGTTTCCAGCAATTCGCCACTGATATTATCTGTATTTGCTTTTACCACGAATTGAATAGTTTTTGACTGATCATCACTTGATACATATACTTTCTCTGCAATATTCACCGTTGCCGGAGGTAATATCTCAAATGGACGGTAGATCTCTCCTTTCACCGGATCGGTGTATTTGTACGTGAGCGGACGTTCTACCTTTAAATCAATTCCTCCTATTGTAATTGCGTATACAACTTTTGTTTGTGACTGATTATCCGGAATACCGCGTTTCATTTGATCAGGAACTGTATACAAACCATTGGAATGTTCTTCGTTTAACCAATATGGTCCTGAGAATTTCAACTCTTTTGGAAGAGTCATTTTATGTTTGAATGTATACAATTCATTTTGCTTCAGGGTTAAAGCCGTAACTGAATCTTCAGCTAAATAAGAAATGGAATTCAATTTAATTGTTGTACCATTTTTCGATACCATTTGAGCACTTATATTAATAGTTTTCCCTGGTATTCCGATATAATCTGCTATATATGCTTCAGCCCAAAAGCCGCCGCAGGCCAGTAACAAACTCTCTGTTTCTTTTAGTTTCTGCTGTTTCCAGTATATGACATCCGTGTTCGCAGAATTCAGCTTTTGTAATTCCTGGTAAATTATAGCTACATCCTTTACGCTATTGCCGGGAAGTTCAGGATTGAATTTGACAATGCAGGCATCAATCAATTTCCCGATCTTTTCCGTTTCTTTAAACCTCTTCCATGTCGGATCTATTCCTTCAAACAGGTCTTTCCTTGCAGAGTCTCCTTTAAGAAATTTAAAATATTCGACAGAAGTTCCTCTTCCCTTTGCCGATCCAAAGCCCTGGCTCTTATGCATAGAACGGCTGTCTGCAGCGATCTCTCCGTAATACTTTCCGAGTAACGGATTAAAAACACCTACATCAATCTTTAATTGATCTTCAGAAGTGGTATTGGTAGTTCCGAAATTAAATGTGTTCCAGAATAAACGTTTGGTTTTCCACACCTGCACATATTTTAATTGTTCGGGATATTTTGTTGGATCAGCAGCTGCAGTAAATGCTTCTTCTGCAAGCATAGCAGAAGCGGTGTGGTGTCCGTGACCACCTTCTCCTGTTGTCGGGAAGCGGCAAATGATCACATCCGGTTTAAATTTACGAATGGTCCAGACTACATCTGCAAGGATGCTGTCCTTATTCCAAATCCCAAATGTTTCTTCCGGATTTTTAGAATAACCAAAATCGTTGGCACGGGTAAAAAACTGTTCTGCCACATCTGTTCTTCTCGCAGCCAGTAATTCGTTTGTTCTTATCAATCCTAATAATTCTCCCTGCTCTTTCCCGATCAGGTTTTGTCCGCCATCACCTCTTGTTAAAGAAAGATACGCTGTGCGGAATTTTTTTTCATTTGCCAGGTAAGCCAGCAAACGTGTATTTTCATCATCCGGATGAGCCGCTACATATAACACGGAACCAATGGTGTTCAGCTTCTTCAGTGACTGAAGAATTTCAGCCGAATTCTGTTGAGCTGGTCCCTGTGCCATTACAAAACCGGTTACAAAAAAGAAGATTATCGGTAGTATATTTTTCGAGTGCATAGTGAGATTTTTCGAATGTGAAATATAGGCAAAATAGCCTTTCAAAATATACTTACTATACCAGCGGGCAGCACCAATTGCAAATTAAAGTTAAATACATCTGTACACTATTAATTAACCTATTTATGCAGTAAATTTGAGTAACCTTTCGGCTGATATCTGGTTAATTAATTCCACACTTAAAAACTGGAAATCATGGAAACAGAAAATCAACCATTTGAGCATGCCGGCATCCGTTATGGACTTCTGACAAGTTTAGCATTAACCGGCTACTTTCTGCTGATGCAGGCAGTTGGTTTAGGTCACGTTATTGAATTGCGCTTTCTTAATTTCATTATCCTTGCTTATGGGATTTATTACGGGATAACAAAACTAAGAAGAGCACTTCCTGATGAAGACATTTATTTTATGGGACTGGCAGAAGGATTCATCATTACGCTTGCAGCAGTAATTCCGTTCTCCGCATTTGTGAGCCTCTATCTTGAATATATAGATACGGGCTTGCTGAATGAGATCCGTCAAAACATTCCGATAAGCGGTTCTATTAATGGCTTCGCAGCATTCGTAGTAGTAAACCTGGAAGGTCTTGCTTCCGGAGCCTTGCTAACCTACGCAGCAATGCAGTATTTCAGCTCTGCACCCAAAAGCCAGAATAAGAAACAGCTCGAAGAAAAAACACACATTGAAACGTAGATCAAAAAATTCTTACACCTATTTTTGAATAATTATTCTTTTGGTAAGGATATCTGAATCTGTTTTTAATTTAACGATGTAAACGCCCCCGGTTGCATTACTCAGATTGACATCAATACTTTCTGCAACCTGGTTGATAAAAGAATACGTGTATACAACTTTTCCTAAAAGATCAGTAATTTCTATACTACCATTCTGACGTTTATTCATGTCAACATTGATAGTTATATTTCCATTACCCGGAGTAGGGAAAACATTTAAAGTATTAACCGATGTGAAAATATAATCTTTTTGTCCTACAATTGGCGGAGCAACTGTAAATTGCTGATATACCTGCCCTCCAAAATCAGAATTGAAAGTCTTCAGTACTGCACCGCTTGTACCATTTTTGAATTTGAGTGTTCCAGATCCCTGCGAAGTATTTGCCCACCATGTTAATCCATCTTCTCCCAGATCAACGAGCTCAAACACATAACAGTCAAGTGGCAGGTTCATCGTATCACGGTATGTAGTGTTAGGCGACATTCCACTGCGCTGGTGCACAATTGTACCCGATGAGTTTTTCACTGTATAGCTATTCTCTGAAGGAATGCTGTTTGTTTTCAACTCAATTACAAATGGTGAAGGTAGTTCGGGAGTAAACTCATAATAACTTTTCATAGTATTATTATTTGCATACTGATCAGCTCCTCCGTTAGGTGCACTAAGCGTAACCACAAATTCCGTTGCTCCTACAGTTCTGGCAAAATTTCCAAGAGTAATTTCCTGTGTTTGCAAAAACGCCAGGTTCCCTGTCCAGTTGTATACTGATTGAGTTGCACCGGTTACACCATAAGTTATGGTCAACGATGTTAAAGTTGTGGTACCTGTATTTTTAATACGGATAACAGGATTTGTACAAATAGGATTATATCTCATCCACATTTGATCTTTGCTTGGCGATAAAATATTTTCCATTGCAGCATCCAGGCTAAAGTTAGGAGCACTGTAACTCACCACCTGGTCTTCGATCTGGTAATAGCTCCACTCACCATTGTTGGTATAATTCTGCACATCGTGATCCAAACTAACAGTTGCTCCCGGGGTAACATGAGGTGTAAGTTCAAAATCATATGTCCACACTTCCGCTCCAGGACACCAGTTTGCCCTGTCGTACACCCATGTTCCTCCCTGCGGATACAATGGGTTAAGATCACAATTATCCCTCCATACCTGTTTCGAAAATTTCTGAGCACCATTTACTTTGTAATAATGCGTTTTCGGACAGAACTCAGCACAATTCTGCGGAGTATCCATTCCATGTCCTGTTACACGCGATTTCCAGCGTGTGTTTGCTGCATTGGCAGGTATGGTAACCGACTTAGGCGTAAGATGTGTTTCTATCGGGTCATTTGAATGCCCATAATCGAAAGATCCTGTCCATAAATTTTGAATTCCCAGTACATCGCGTGGAGGAACACCTTTGATCATTAAAAATTTCATATCCAGCAATTCCTGCCAGTTACCCGCTTCCAAATGCACACTGTCTGCAAGCAAAGTACGGTAGTCACTCACATCAAAGGTCCAGGTCCATCCATTACCCAGGCTAAGGCCATTACCGTAAGGTGTTATGTAACGGGCAAGTTCGTAACGTATCTTTTGAGGAAATTTATTATACCAGTTATAATATGCCAGTGTTAATGTGTCATCAGGTGTAACAAGGGATGAATCTATAGCAACGCCTTGTGCATTGTATACATAATTATTATAATAGATAGGCCACACATGAAGTGTATCTGTAGATACGCCGGGATTAACGATAGAATCGTTGTACTGAACAATAGTTATAGGCGCGTTCATAACTGAATCAACTACCAGGGTTGAATCCAGGTGTGAGGTAAACACTCCCTGTTCAAAAATGATGTTAGGCCGTAAGGTTGTTGAAGTAAATTCACCAACCAGGTCAATCGCTGATTTAAGCGGATTATTTGCTCCCGCCATAAACGAAGCAAGCGCATGATTGCCAGGTGCGCTATCGCTTGCAGTAATGTAATTTCCGTCGTCGAACTGATAATACAAAGCCAGGTTACTGTAATTAGGATGGTTTGCATCTAACTTCTTTTTATAATATTGCTGAATAGTTGCGAGGCTTAGTTCAGTATTAAACACAGCAAACTCATCCATTCTTCCTTCGTAGGTTTTTCCATCCGCAGGAATTCCTCTTCCAATTCTGAATTTCTTAATACCTTTCATTCGCTTCACTTTTCCACTTGCATTCTGTAACAGCACACCATTTAAGTATACTTTCATAGCACCGGTTTCAACATTTTTCGTAAAGGTCCAGTAATTCCATTGCCCTTCATATTGACTAACACTCAATACCCTGATCAACCTGTCGTAACCACCTTCATTTCCAGCATCCCAGTAGTTTTTACCATCCGACCATGGCGTGTGTGAATTAAGCACACGATTTCCAAGTGAATCCAATGCCTCAAAACAGGATCCGTCGCTAGGTTGAAACTGCGGCGTACCGTAAGCCCAAAATGCAACGGTAACGAACGAATCGATAGCAGCAATTTTATCATTTACCGGTACTTCCACATAAGCTGCACTATGAAATGCAGCACAGCGGTCGTTGCCCGAATTGATCAACCCAGACTTGTTAGTTGTAGTTGAAGATGTCACAACATTATTGGTACCCTGCACATCATTATCGTACATCACCTCGATCAACAGGTTCGATGTTCCATTCCAGTTGAAGGGTGTAGTAAGCTGAAGGGTATTCCAACCTGTTGAAGCAAACGTTGTGTTTTGAGAATACACGGATGTAAAACCTGTATTTACAAATGTTGCTTGTGTCAGTGAATCTAATGTAACCGTTTTAATGCGAACAGTGAGGTTATTTAATGTACTTCCTAAAGATTGCAGGTAGAATTTTAATCCTGTAATATTTCCTGCTGCCATTCCGGCTCCCGTCATTTCCGAAGCTTTCCATAAATACTGTGAACGTGAAACGGAATTGCCGGAACCAAAAGGATTGGTATCGTTTGTATTACCTGTTCCAACAGTATAATTATTTACTGTGGTAGTGGCAGTATTAACTGTATTGTATTGCCAGTGGGTATTATAGGTATATGACGGTGTGTTCATATACATTACACTTGAAGGTGTTCCACCGTTCATTACATAAGTTGGCTGGTGAACCAGCGAGCTATCAAACAAACCGGTGTGGTCGTATAAATAAGAATAAGTGAGGTAATCCCATTCCCCGCATGCCGGATTTTGTGCCGGATTACACTTCAACGTATATTGCATTAATATCTTTTCGAAACGGATAGTATCCGATGGAAATACAAACCATGCGTTTTGCGGGGCACCAAATGTAAAAGTCTGCACTGTTATGGTATCACCTGTTTGTGAAAATACATTCAATGCATTCACTACTAAAAACACTAATGTAAAAAGTCTTATTTTTCTCATGTATACAATATTTGAATAGCAAATGTATTAAAATTTAAACCGGTTTAGTAATTTTTAATTAAAGAAGGATTAGATTTCGGTTTTTACTCGCTATTTCTTACGTTCAACCTGTACCGGCGGACTTTTTACACAGAATTTCTTAAGAATCCAATTTGTATATTTACAATGTGAAAATATTACTTATAGAAGATGAACCCGAACTACGTAAATCCATTAAACAGTATTTGCACCAGGAAGGTTATATCATAGAGTCAGCATCCGATTATACAAGCTCCATTGAAAAGATAAACGGGTACGAATATGATTGTGTGCTTGTAGATATTACCCTGCCAAATGGAAGCGGGCTCAACCTGGTTAAGGAGCTCAAACAAAAACACTCTAAAAGTGGCATTATCATTATTTCGGCAAAAAACTCGCTGGATGATAAAATAACTGGCCTCGACCTTGGGGCAGATGACTATCTCCCAAAACCGTTCGATCTCGCTGAACTGAATGCACGCATAAAAGCACTCATACGGAGAAGGAACTTTGATGGGAATAAGCTGATTATCGTAAATGAGATCAGCATAAGTCCTGATGAAAGATTGGTGAAAGTAAATGGAGATGCTGTTCAGCTCACGTCCAAAGAATACGATTTATTATTATTCTTTGTTAGCAATAAAAACAGGGTAGTTTCCAAAAATTCGATAGCAGAGCATTTACTCGGAGATCATTCAGATCAATTAGATAATCACGACTTTATTTATGTGCATTTGAGAAATCTGCGCAAAAAATTAGCAGAAAAAGGCTGTGAGGATTACGTGCAAACCATTTATGGAATTGGATATAATTTCAAAGTGAATTAATGAAACTAACCACCAAAACCATACTGTACTATTTATTGGTAAGCCTCCCGTTATTGGCTATATCAATGGTTGCAGGATACTACCTGGTGGGATACGAGTTACACGACGCTACCGATGAGGCTTTGGAAAAAGATATGCTGAGAGCCGAAAAAATTATTGAAACACAGCATCCAAAATCCACATTCTACCTGAGTGCCGATAGTCTCTCAAATATTACAATTGGTGGTGCCTTCAGCGAAGGTGACGAAATAACTGATTCGGTTATTTATGATCATTATGAAGAAGAATATCTTCCCTATCGTATTTTAAGAAACCATGTTTCCGAAGAAGGAAGTAATTATACCATTACTATTGCAAAACCTACACTTGAACATGATGATCTCATGGAAGGTTTACTCATGGCTTTTTCATTACTAGTTGGCTTTTTACTAGTGGCATTTTTCATTTTGAACTGGATGCTTTCCCGAACGCTGTGGAAACCCTTTTACCAAACTCTTGAAAAACTTCATACCTATGACCTGAAAAAAGATTCAGGAATCAGTTTTAATAAAACCTCTACGAAGGAATTTAATAATCTCAACCAGTCGTTGCAGGAAATGATCCATAAAATCGAAACTGATTTTATCCAGCAAAAAGAATTCACCGAAAATGCTTCCCATGAAATGCAGACGCCATTAGCTGTTATTAAGGCCAATGTGAGCCTATTAATGCAGTCGGGCAACATGAAGGCCGAAGAAATGGAACAGCTGCAGGCTATTGACAACACTACTAAAAAACTTGCTTCCCTTAATAAATCGCTGATACTATTAACGAAGATCGAAAACAACCAGTTCAGGGACCGGATCAGGATTGATCTTTCTGTAGTGCTGAATAAAGTGATTGCAAATTATGAGGAAGTGATAGAAGCAAAAAATATCCGGCTAAAGACGCAACTGGCACACAGTATTAGCACTTTGATGGATCCTATACTGGCTGACATTCTCCTTTCCAACCTGCTTCAAAATGCTATCCGTCATAATTCACACAGCGGTAGTATTACTATTGCATCTGAAAACAATTCACTTATCATAAGCAACACCGGTGAGCCATTGAAGGTAAATCCAGCTGACCTGTTCGTACG
>DASWXS010000019.1:0-6435 GCA_036405375.1 Bacteroidia bacterium | reverse complement strand
TTTATTGGAGTTGCAAGAGTGGTGTCCAATTCTTTCTGTACGTCAAGTATACGTTTTAGTTTTTCTTTACTAACAAGGCGATCAATATTTAATTCGCCTTTCTTTAAGTAATGAAGTAAATGATATTCGATGGTTCCGGTGGTGAAACCCTGTGCAGATGCAATTTCTTTAATGGTTTTTCCTTTATTGAACAAGTCGAAACTAACAGCTTTTGTATCAATTTTTACTTTTTTGTCCTTTTTGTCGCCAGCTGATTTGATTTTATCTGAAGAATGTAATTTGCCCGACCTGACTTTTTTGGCAGGTTTTGTTTCACTTTCAATAGCTTTTGCATCCTCAATTCGCTTCTCTATATTCGTGATTTCATCACTTTGCTTTTTAGAGAATTGTTGTCCTTCTTTAATTGCATTGCAAAGTCCAACTGCCTTTTTAATACGTTTTATCTGCTCAAAATAGAGTAATTCGAGCTGTTTTAATTCCTGGGCGTATTGTTTTACTTTCTTTTCTTCCAGTAATTTATCAAGTGTGGATAGTATGCTGCTCGCATTTTTTTTCAGTAAGGGCTCAAAGTAATTAGTTGCATCAGTAACCCGTTTGTGAATATGTTCCAGGTAACCAGGCTGCTTTTCGGCCAGGATCCGTTCCACCTGGTTCAGGAACTTATCGGCCAGGTCTTTTAAATCGTTGGTATTTGCTTTAAGTACCTGGGCCCATTTATAGTATTTTGATTTTATACTTTTTTTATCATTTTCTTTATAATCGAATACGTGTTCATTGCAGGCATTTGCCAGCCACGCAAAGTCGAAGCTACTCAGTAAATAATGTCTTAAAAAGAAAAACATTTCCTGTTCCAGCTGTTTATCCGGGGCTTCCTGCTTCACAAGTGTGGCTGAATATTCGGATACGGAAACATCTGTGGCAATACTGCTGAAGTTAACACGTGTGGTAAGAACCAGTCCGTTCAAACTTTTTAGCCGGGAAAGCGCTACATATACCTGCCCGGGTGCAAAAGCCTGGCCTACATCAATAATTGCTTTTTCAAAGGTAAGTCCCTGGCTTTTATGAACTGTTATGGCCCAGGCAAGTTTAATAGGGTAATGGATGAATTTACCTATCGTATCCTCATCAATTTCATTGGTAACATCATTAAGAGCGTACTTCTTATTTTCCCACTCATACATTTCCACATTAATGGCTTTCCCATCTTCAAACTGAACTTCGATTTTGTGATTTTCCAGCTTGCTTACTACTCCTATTTTCCCATTAAAGTAGCGCTGGTTACCGCTATAATCATTTTTAATAAACATAACCTGTGCGCCCACTTTAAGATGAAGCGTTTTTTCAACGGGATAGGAAGACTCGTTAAAGTCATCTTCGATTTTTGCTTCGTATGAAAAGAGAGGAGAACTTAATTTATCAAGGCATGCTTTGTTAATTGCATCTGCTTTGTTATTATGCGTGGTGAGCGTAATAATATTATCTTTCGTGTCGATCAGGTAACCAGGTTTATAATAGCGGTTCAATAACTCCACATCTTTTTCGGTAACATTATTATTTCTCAGGTTATTCAATAAACCAATAAACTCGTCATCACTTTGCCTGTATATTTTATCAAGCTCAATATAAATAGGTTTGTTGTGTGTAAGCGATACTGCATCGAAGAAGAAAACACTTTTATAGTAATTCCGTAGTACAAACCATTCGTTATCTTTTATAACGGGAGGCAATTGCAACAGATCACCAATAAACAGCACCTGCACTCCTCCAAAAGGAATGTTGTTTTTCCTGCGCACTACTCTTAGCACAGTGTCAATCGCATCCAGTATATCTGCCCGCAACATGCTTACCTCATCAATGATCAGCAATTCCATTTCGCGCAAAAGCTGTCGTTTGCTTGCATGAATTTTTGTGTTGGAGGCGATCGTGGTAATGTTGTTGAACAAACCACTGTCTATATGCGTCAACTCCGATTGGTGCCTTGGAATAAAACTTCCGAAAGGCAGCTGAAAAAGAGAATGTAAAGTAACACCACCAGCATTAATAGCTGCAATACCGGTGGGTGCTGCTATTATTGTTTTTTTGTGAGTGTTCTGAACAATATAGCGAAGAAAAGTAGTTTTTCCGGTACCAGCTTTACCGGTGAGAAAAATATTGCGATTGGTTTGGTTAATGAATTTTGATGCAAGCTCAGCTGCTTCGGATAATGAAGTTACAGGTTCCATCAATTGTTCAGTTTAACTTAAGTAGTTGCGTTAATACGCGTAATCGCTCAGGTATTCAAAGCCAGGCATTAATTTTCCGTCCTTGCAGATTGAAGCTCTTTCAATAACTCCATCAACATCTTCTCCTAATACATTCGGAAGCACACGCTCTACCAGGTCTTTACCGAAATCATCACTCGCATCACGGGGTAATTCACAAGGTAAATTATCTACTGCCATGATACAGATGGTGTCTTTACTGAAAGGAACGTCCTCTTTACCTGTATGAGCATTGTATCCATAAAATGGTTGAGCAATAGTGCTGGCACGAATAGTTGTTGGAACAGATCCATCAATATCACATGTAATATCTGCGATCACGCTGATATGAAAATCTTTTGCTTTCATGTCTTCATGCGTGAACATTTTCGGAGAGCGCGGATCCCAGAAATGAGCAGAAATGAAAATGTCGGTTTCCTTAGTATACGCAGGAAACTTTGAAACGAAATGCTCAGGATGCTTAAAGAAATCATGAAGATCAAAATTATGATCGCCTTCACGTTCCACATAATCACGAGGGTTCAGCTGGCAATAAACCGGTTCCCTGAATGAAGACATCAAATATTCTTCAGGAGTTACTTTACGTATACGCAACGCACTTAGTGTTTCAATTGCTCCATTGGCAACACGTCCACCTCCCGTTAATGCAATCTTAATATTAGGAAGTTTTACACGTTTCAATTCTTCTTCCATCTCAGCACGATCGCGGCACAGATTTGCAGGTTTTAGCTGGAACAGGTCATATTTTCTTCCGTATCCTAGAATTCCATTGTAGGCTCCCACAATTCCGGCATAACGCCCGAATCCAATGATACGGTTATGATTCTTATCTGTAAGCGTTTCATAATCGATCATCTGGATCTTTTTCTCAATAAGCACTTTCATCAGCTTCTCATTATGAGGCTGTTTCTTGATCGTATGCGAAAAGAAGAAATATTTTTTACCCGGGATCAGTTTGTCTTTAGGAACTTCTTTAACTCCCATCAGGATATCACAATCACTCAGGTCTTCCTGCAGGTTTAAGCCAAATCCAAGGTATTCATCATTGGCATAACAACGAATATCACTTGGTTGTATTGCTATTTCCAGTTGGGGATATTTCTTCAGTAGTTCGGCACAAATAAGCGGAGTTAAAGGAACACGTTTATCCGGTGGGCTTTTTTCTTCGCGCAGAACGCCTATTTTGATCTTTTGCATAAAGGGAAATTTGGACAGCAAAGATAAGATTTTCTTACTGATTTTGCCTGCTATTAATGCAAACGCAGATTTTACTGATTACTCAGATGATTACACAGGGTTTATGTTGCTTTTAGTGGCTAAATCTGTGAAATTTGGCTATGCAATGAAATTCGAAAATAAGTATAATTCTGTGTAATTTGTGAAATCTGTGCCGGAGTTGTTTTGCAGATCGGATTGATGCCCTGTTTTTATTAAATTTACTTCCTTATTAGAATACTATGTATCAATGGTTTTATAATTCCCTTAAATCGAAACAAGCAGTAGCTGACGACGAGGTTTATCTTCTGAATGACGACGAAGTAAAGTATGTAAAAAAGAGGGAGAATATCACCATTTTTATGGCTGCATTTATAGGTGCGGCTATGGTTGTTTTGCTTTACCTGCCTCAATACTGGTGGCCATCCTTATTTCCGGTTAATGTATTTCACCTTCCTTTTTTAAGCGAACCGGTTGAGTTTTCTGTTATCTCTTTTGCCTATGGTATGCTCCTGGTTTTTGTGGAGATTGTTTTGCTTACGTTTTTGAATATTTATTGTACGCATCACATTGCGTTTTCAATTGGTTTTATTACAGAAGAATCCAAACATCATAAAGATAAAAAGGACCTTTTGCTAAGTATTGGCCAGGAAAAGAAAAATAAAGACATAAAAAAGCTAGGAATAGATCCGCATTATGGACAAAAGAAAAGCAGGGTGTTCTTAATGAATATGTTATTTACCCTAAAGGCGACGCTTAGCAATTTGCTGGTGAAAATTCTCATTCAGCGGGTGCTGGGACGTTATGCAGTGCGTGAGGTAATGGACATGCTTGGGATTCCAATTTTTGCTTTCTGGAATGCCTGGGGAACGCGTGCAGTTCTTCGCGAAGCGCGGATCATCATTATGGGGCAGAATTACCTTGATTTTTTCAGAGAACAGCTAAAATCTTTTCGTGAATTATCACAGCAGGAAAAAATATTATTGTACGATACCCTGCAATTTGTTGCCATGAGCAAACGTGGTTATCACAAAAACCACTTTCTCCTTTCCAGGCTTATTGTTGAGCATTTTGCAATCACTACGGAAGAGCAGCACGCCGTTTCTCCCGATTATTACCAGCAGTTGAATTCGGGTTTGCCTGATTTTAAACAGTTGAATGAAACAGTAATGCTTCTTGGTTTTGTGTTGGATGGTAGTATCTCTTACCGGGAAAAAAAGAAGATCCGTGAATTAAAGGAGCATAATGTGATCAGTAAAACCGAAGTTGAAGTAGTAAAGCTGGCTGAGCGCTTTATTTATGGGAAGGGATTATTGTAAGCCTTAATTCCATTGAATTTCTCCAGCTTACCTCAAACCCGATTCCTCTCACTTTTTAACAACTTATCAAACGCCTTTCTTTACGGCTTTTTTTCTCGTAATTTTAGCCCTTTCTTTTAAAAATATAATCATGAGCGCAGACGTATTATTAGGATTGCAGTGGGGTGACGAAGGGAAAGGTAAAATTGTAGATGTTTTAACCCCTAAATATGATATTATTGCACGTTTCCAGGGTGGACCAAATGCGGGCCACACATTGGAGTTTAACGGAATTAAGCACGTGTTGCATACCATTCCCAGCGGTATCTTTCACGATTCAAATATTAATGTCGTAGGTAATGGCGTAGTAATCGACCCGGTGATCTTCAAAAAAGAGATCGATGCGCTTAAAAATATGGGCGTTGATGTAAAAAAGAAACTGCTTCTTTCTAAACGTGCCCACCTGATCCTTCCTACGCACCGTTTGCTGGACGCTGCTTCTGAAGCGGCAAAAGGAAAAGATAAGATCGGATCTACACTTAAAGGAATTGGCCCGACCTATATGGACAAAACCGGCAGAAATGGATTGCGCGTTGGCGATATCACTACTGCAGCTTTTAAACAGAAGTATGATGCGTTGGTTTCAAAACATAAGCAATTACTGGCTTTCCATAATTTTGAATACAACCTGGCTGACCTGGAACCTGCATTTTTCGAAGGTATTGAAGTGTTGAAGCAATTGCAGCATATTGATAGCGAACAATACATCAACCAGGCTATGCGTTCCGGTAAAAAAGTACTGGCTGAGGGTGCGCAGGGGTCTTTACTGGATATTGATTTTGGAACCTATCCTTTTGTTACTTCCTCTAATACTGTTACAGCTGGCGCCTGTACCGGTTTGGGTGTCGCACCTAATAAGATTGGAAATGTTATAGGAATCTTCAAAGCATATTGCACTCGTGTTGGTAGTGGACCATTTCCAACTGAATTAAATGATGAAACAGGGGAGAAGATGCGCCAGATCGGTCGTGAATTCGGAGCTACAACTGGGCGCCCGCGTCGTTGTGGATGGTTGGACCTGCCGGCTCTTAATTTTGCTATTATGATCAACGGGGCTACTGAACTGATGATGATGAAAGCAGATATTCTTAGTGAGTTTGATACGATCAAAGTTTGTACACATTACAAATACAAGGGCGAAACAATTGATTATCTTCCGTACGATATTGTGGATGATGCTATTGAACCGGTATATATCGAAATGAAAGGCTGGAAACAGGATCTTACAAAAATGGACAATATCGATCAGTTACCTGTTGAGTTAAAAGACTATGTAAAGTTCATCGAAAAACAAACCGGCGTTCCAATCAGTATTGTTTCTATCGGGCCCGACAGAAAGCAAACCATTTTTATGGAACATGCTTTAGTGAAATAATGATGGACGCATCGTTAAATCCGAAATTATAAATCGCATATCAAAGATCTAATGCAGGCGTACCTTGGCAGGATAAAATTTTTGTTAGTAACGCTCGGGTTAGTATTGCTTTGTTATATCGATTGCCGGATCATTTTTTTTCTTTTCCATAAAAATTATTTTCACGATGTAAGTTTTGTTGAGTTTCTCTCTACTATATGGTATGGTTTGATTTTCGATGTGTCTG
>DASWXS010000018.1:0-2825 GCA_036405375.1 Bacteroidia bacterium | reverse complement strand
TAAATCCGATTCCGGTTCCAAACAACCAGGTGTTCGATAATGGATTATTATCATAAAATACCTTATCCTGTACAAAAGCCCCGTCTGCATGAGCTGATAAATAAATAGAGTAAGGAACTTTATTGAATTTTTCCATTCGTTTAACAGGCAAAGTTACCACGCGGGGTTTCACCAATAAAAAATTCACATTTGTTTTTAGCATCGCGAAGGTTTGCCCATCCACCACATAATATTCATAACCTCTCACAAAATCGTTGTAGCCAAGTGCCCTGTTAAAATAGTAACCGGATGTATTGAACAATTTGTAACGTAACCGTAAAGCTGTTCCAACATATGTTCTCTTCATGGGACTCCAGTAATTTTTTATTACCGCATCAGCGGTGAAATTATCTACATTTTCATTCGATAATAAATTCAATCCGTCTTTTATAACTGCAAACTCATAAAAATACCCTCTCAATGGAAAGATCTTTGCATCCCTGAAATCACGGCGATAACGATATTGGAGACTGAAATAACGAACATTGTTGATCCCGTTACCAAAATAATTTTTGTTCAGCAATTTTATGGTATCCGCAACCGAACTTTCGCAGTATAAAAGCTCCAGCGTATGGCGATTGTATAATCCCTGCCTGTATGTCAAGCCAATTTTAGCTTCTTTTTCCTTACGCATAAATTTTGTGTAGTTCCTGTTGAACTGCAGTTTGTTTCCGTAAGTAGAATATGCTACTTCATTGTTCCTCAAAAAATTAAAGGAAGTATTTAAACCTAGTGTTTGCTTTTTATTGATAAAAGGAATTCGGTAGCTGAAGCCATATAATTCGGTATATCCTTTACGAAATTTAAGTGAAGCACTTTCATTTCTTCCCCTCACATTTTCAAGTGTGAGAAACATACCGTAATTGATACGAAACATATCTTTGGTTTCCCACCAGCTGTTGAAATTGCGATCCTGTATTTCAAAAATAGGTGAAGGCCATAAATACCAGCGTTCTTTTACATCCAGTGCTATTTGCGCCGAAGCCGAATCTGCACTATACACAGGTGTAAGCGTAACAAAATTGAAAAGTGAAGTATTGATGAGATTTTGCTTTGAGCGCTCGAGCTTTACATCAAGCTCTTTCAGGCTTAACTGATCGCCGGCTTTAAAGGTAAGCTCTCTCAGGATTATTTTTTCTTTGGTGCGCTTGTTACCGGTAACAATAATACCTGAAATAGTTACTTTGCCTGTAACAAGACTGCTCAGTTTAGATCCATCAATATGTTCATCAGATTGAGCAACAACAAAAGCCGAGTTGAGTAAATAAAGTAAAAGCATAACTACTTTCACCTTGCTTACCCGCAAAGAGCGTTTATATATTAAGGAAACGCATAAATTCATTAAAGCGGCTCTTTAGGTCTTCTTCAAATTCAGATTGATGATAGGAAGCTTTTACGTTGTAATTGTATCGGTAAAATGTTTGCAATATGCGTGTAAGATCTTCTTTGTTCAGCTTTAGTGTAACTTCAATTTTTGTAGAATCAGGCAAGGAAGCAACATACAAACTCAGAATTTTCGCATCGTTACTTTCAACAATTCCTGCAATTTGCACTAATGAGTAATCTGCCTGGTGCATTTCCAGCTCAATAATCCCACCTGCATCTTTTATTGCCGAAAATCCTGTGAATTTCTCTAATGCACTTTTGTATGTAACTGAACCTGCAAACTGTTCTTTTTCATCTAATACCGGCAGAAGTGTTAAATTCATACCTGCCATCAGCTTCAACGCATCATATGCATGTTGTGATTGATGTACAACAGGCTTAATAAAATGAATTTTGCTTTTTTCTATCTGTTCAGAAGGATCCGCGTTTGCATCAAGCAGGTCATCTTCAGAAACCAGGCCCAGCAAGTCTTTTCCTTTGATCACAGCCAAATGCGTAACCTTAAACTCTTCCATCCAATGAAGAGCCTGGTCAATAGTATCTGTACTTTTTAGAGGAGGCACTTCCTCCGTGATCAGGTCTGATATAAGCATATAAAAATCTCCGTATCTAATTTAGCAATTTTATTGCAATCTTTGTGCAAAAGCAGCAAAGTATAGAGCTTTTAAAATTGAATACAAATCTACTATTTATTAATGAATATTACCATGACTAAATTAAGTGTAAACATCAATAAAATAGCTACGCTCAGAAATTCGCGCGGGCACGATACGCCCAATGTAATAAAAGCTGCTTTGGATATTGAACGCTTTGGTGGTGAGGGAATTACTGTTCATCCTCGGCCTGATGAAAGGCATATCCGTTATGCTGATGTAAGAGAATTGAAATCATTACTGAAAACAGAATTTAACATTGAAGGAAATCCCAAGGAAGAAAAATTTGTGCAATTGGTGCTGGAAACAAAACCTACACAGGTTACGCTGGTACCAGATTCGCAGGGACAGCTAACTTCTGATCACGGATGGAATACCATAAGCGAAAAAGCATATCTCCGTGAAATAGTAGAGCTGTTTAAAAAAGCCGCGATACGCACTTCTATTTTTGTTGATCCGGATATAGAAATGGTAAACCATGCTATTGAAAGCGGCACTGATCGTATTGAATTATATACCGAGTCGTATGCAAAAAACTATACTGCAGACAAGGTAAAAGCTATAGGACCTTTTGTTGACGCGGCTAAACGTGCAAATGAAATAGGCCTTGGTATTAATGCCGGGCATGATCTGAGCCTGGAAAACCTGGCGTGGTTCAAACAAAATATTCCGGGTTTACTGGAAGTTTCAATTGGACACGCGCTGATCTCTGATGCTTTGTATTATGGGCTGGAAAACACGGTGCAA
>DASWXS010000017.1:0-2118 GCA_036405375.1 Bacteroidia bacterium | reverse complement strand
TCTTTACTAAAACAATCTCATACTAACCTGGAGATCATTATTTCTGACAATTGTTCTACCGATGCAACTGTTAAAGCTGTTATTGATGAATTTACGCAAAAAGACCCCAGGATAAAAGCCTTCATTCAACCGAAAAACATCGGTATGATCCCCAACTTTGAATTTGTATTGGAACAGGCAACAGCTGATTACTTTATGTGGAAGGCTGACGACGACATAATTGAAGATCCTGACTTTCTTTCCAAGCTATATACAAAACTAAATCAAAGCGATTCCGATTTCGCCTTTGCCGAAGGATATTACCTGCTAAATGGTGGAGAAAGAAAACCCATTCTGAAAAATGTATATGAAAATTGCAAGAGCCGGTTTGATTACCTGAATGCGTTTACCAAATCTTTTTCCTGCTTAGAGTTTTACGGATTATATAATCTCAAAAAGTTTAATAAAAAAACCGAGTTAAAGATCAGCGACGAAGTAGTGTGCCCGGATTTAATATACCTGCCTACACTTTTTCTGAATCATAAGGTTTTATTTGTTCCTGAAACTCATTACATTTATAGACATGTACCCAACAATGATACTTTTGTAAGGAATTTGAATTTATTTAACGACAGGCAGGTGGTAATGAGAGAGCTTGCCGGAATGTTTGCAGAAACGGAAAAATTAAAATCACATGAACGTAAAGAGATTACGTTGAACATTGTGCATTACTACGAATTTTTAATGAAGAGCCATTTTTCAATTTCCAGGTTTCAGCAAAAGAAAATCAAAATTGTTAACGGGCTAAAAATAAAACTGGGATTAGGCAAAGGATAACTTGCTGAATAAAGAATAACAAATGGTAGAAACTATCAAAAAACCAAAATTAATTGAGTTCCCAAAGATTGGAAGTTCTCCACTTGGATACATATCTGTTGCCGAAATAGCAGCCGTTGGATTTAATATCAACAGGGTATTTTGGACATACTATACCCCGGAAGAAATCATACGGGGCAGGCACGCACACTATGAACTTGAACAAATTTTAATTGCAGCTTCAGGGAAATTGGTTGTAGGCACCGAATGTTTTGATTCCGATCCGGAAACCTTCGAGTTAAGTTCTCCTAACGTAGGTTTATACATACCTCCTTACTGCTGGCACGATATGCAATTCTCCCATTCTTCGGTTTTATTATCACTCTCCTCTATCGAATACAGGGAATCGGATTACATCCGGGATTACCAGCAATTCAAAAAAATGAAATCCGATTATGGCAAAAAGTAATTTGATTATAATCGGTGACGGAGAAACAGCTGAAGTAGCTTATGAGTATTTACAAGCTAATTATGAAATAAAAGCCTTCTTAGTTGAAAAAGCATATTTGAAAAAAAACGAGGTGTTTGGAATACCGGTGCATTGTCTTGAAGATATTCAAAATCAATTCCCAAACCATTCATACAAAATTTTTGTTGCAGTTTCTTTTGTCGACTCCAATAAGCTGAGACAACGCCTGTTCGATATGCTTGCCGGCATGGGTTATCAATTCGTTTCCTTCATTCATCCCTCAGTGCAACTCGGCAAAGATGCTGTTGTTGGATCTAATTGTCTGGTGCTCGAAAATGTTGTTCTGCAAAGGAAAGTAACAATAGGAAATAATGTATTCATTTGGTCAGGAAGTGTGATTGCCCATCAATCAACTGTTGCTAACCATGCTTTCATTGCAAGCGGTGTAATGGTATCGGGCTTTTGCGAAGTAGGCAGCCGTGCTTTTTTAGGTGTTGGCTCCAAACTCATGGATTATATAAAAATTGCGGACGACTGTACTATTGGAGGTGGCGCATTTGTAAACCGGAATACGGAAGCAGGAAAAACTTATGTAGGTGTGCCGGCCAGGCTGATCAAAAAATAATGTTATGAACTGGATAAAGCAAGGATTAATATATAATTACAACGGCGAATTAGATTGGGCAAAGCATTCATTTACCAAGCCATCACCCTTTTTGCGAAAGAATGGTATATTACGCGTATTTGGCGGATTCCGCGATGCTAACGGCGTAAGCAGAATTGGATATGTTGACCTGGATCCAAAAAATCTTACCCATGTTGTCGGCATTTCAAAACAACCTGTAGTAGATATA
>DASWXS010000016.1:0-4038 GCA_036405375.1 Bacteroidia bacterium | reverse complement strand
TGAAGGCTGGGGATGTTTGAATAATATGAAGGCTATAGTTTATTTTACCGATGGCTCTAATTTATCACTTGAATTTGATGGTTGTAGCTTAATCGAAGAACATGCTAATGATAGCGTAGATGTGTATGAAGTGGAAATTATACCGGTGGTTGTAGCTGAACCAACCGAGCAGGAAGGCAGATACGATTTTAAAATTCAGCTACGAGGTATTGAACACATTTTGGATGATATTGAAAAAGTAGTATACGACCGGAACGATCCCAGCTTTAAACAACGTTATGTTACAACCTACGACAGGGAAAATAATTTTGAAGGAGGATACAATGGCTGGGGGTGTTTATATAGTTTAGGAGTTACCATATATTATACCGATCAAACCTCCGATACTTTTGAAATTAATATGTGCGAAGAACTGGGCTGGTAGTAATTTATGAGAACTGTAAATAAAATAAGACATAAGGTGACCGAGATCTGGATAGACGAGGAAGGTATTCTTATACTGAAATGTGTTACAGAAGAGGAGATTGACCTGGAAGAAGTAACCAAATGTTTTGAGACTTATAAATCATTGGGTATTGGCCCAAACAACAAAGTACTGCAACTGATTGATGCACGTATAGGTAGTGCGATGCCATCAGATGCAAGGGCGTATGCAGCAGAAAACGGTAAAGATTTTTTTATTGCCTCTGCTATTGTAAACGATTCACTCGCTGTAAAGTTACTGGTGAATTTCTTCAACAATTTTTACAAGCAACTGGTTCCCTTTAAAATGTTTTCTACCGAAGAAGCAGCGCGTAAATGGTTGAATACATTCCGTTAGTACAAAAAACAAACCCCACCTGTTAAGGTAGGGCCTGCCTCTGAATTAGAACAATTAGTAACCAAATAATTGTTCCGGTTTAAAGAACGAAGGTGTTCCGTTCAGGAATTATTTAATTTTTTTAGCGGGCATTTTTTGTCCCCCCTGGTGAAGAACCAGGGATGTAACAGTCCCTTTCTTATCTTTTACAAATTCAAGCTGCGCGTTTACCTTTTTCAGGAAGTAGAAGAATTCCGATTCCGGAAAGATTTCCAGCCTCGACTGATCAGTTGCCTGCGAGTAAATGCGGTTTCCTTCTTTTGTAATGGTTAGTATAAAACCAGGCTCCATTTCGTATTCGCCACACAGCTTGTCATACACCTTTGGATCAACCTGCGCAATTTTCCTGTCTGCAGGTACCTCATATGGAAAGCCGAGCATGATGTTACGGGCGATTTGATTGGCTGGTAGCAGCATCTGGTTATCTACATTCTTTAAGATGATTACTGTCAAAGAATCATCAGGGAATCGACTGATGTTTGTTACAAATCCCTCAATGCCACCTGAATGAAAGATCCAGTCATGGCCTTTGTATTTCTCATGCATCCAGCCATAAGCATAATTTCCCTTCTCAACTGTGAACATTTTCTGAAGGGTTTCTTTTTTCAGGAGTTTGTTGGTATACAAAGCCTGGTCCCAAAGATACATATCGATAACCGTTGAGTATATGGAACCTGCACCACGTGGAATGCTCATATCGATGTGCGGTACATTTTCCATTTCCACTTCGCTATCCGAATAACCAAGAGCAAGATTTTTGATCACTTTGGTATTACCTTCAAATATGCCAGAGTTCTTCATACCCAGCGGATCAAAAATGGCCTGTTTCATATAATCGGCAAAAGGCTGACCAGATGCTTTTTCTACAATATAAGATAAAAGAACATATCCTGAATTGCTGTAACGGTATTTGGATCCCGGGTCAAAATCGAGAGGTTTGTTTTTAAAGTAAGTGATCAGTTGTTCCATCGTGTGTGGTAAAGTCCTGATCGAGTCGTATACCGGCAGGCTAGTGAAGTTCACAATCCCTGAGGTATGTGTTAGTAAATGATGTATGGTAATTCGGTCTCCATTTGGATAATCGTTTATGTATTTGGACAATTTATCATCTGTGCTTAGCTTTCCTTGCTCAGCCAGAATCATAATAGCAGTAGCGGTGAATTGTTTGGATACCGATGCCAGTTTGAATTTTGTTTCCGGTGTGTTTGGAATATCATAACTGTAGTTCGCTTTTCCGTACCCTTTACTTAGCAGGATCGTTCCCTTTTTTACAATAAGAACCGATCCGCAAAAGAGTTTTTTATTTTCAAAAGCAGTGAATATAGAATCAACCTTTTGAGCTTTAGTTAGATCTGTCTGTGCATTCAGCGTAGGTGTAGACAATACAATAGCACTGAATAAAATGATTAGTTTTTTCATAACTTGTTTTTTATAAGATGTGATTGAACGGATGGAGATTGGGAACAGGTAAAGCTAATTTACCCGTTCCTTTTTATTTAATCTTCCTTGTTTGTTTTCTTTTTATTTGATTTGGTTTCGATCTTGATACCGTTCTCATCGATTTTGATCTGCGCGTCTTTTGATTTAATGTCAATTCCTTTTTCATCCATTTTCACTTTTGCGTCATCATCGTTGATGTTAATCCCGCCGGTAATTCCCGGAGGCAAAGGGGGAGCAGGAGGGACGTCGAAAGGGAAATACTCTACATCTTCCAGGTTCAATCCATCGCAATCCAGGCACTGTAATCCGCGCGGGGTCATGATCCATCTCCTGTTTACCATGTCACCATCCCATGTGTTACTCACATTGTCTACATCATGCAGGAAGCTATAAAGCGATTTGTCTAATTTGATCACTTTTCCTTTTGGAACTTTTACCAACACAGTTACTTCCTGTGCTCTCAGTTTTTCTTTGTTTTCGATAGCGAACAAAGGATCTATGATAAGTAAAGAATCTTTTTGTTTGATAGAGTAAGTGATGTTTTTTGCGCGGTCCATTGCCTGTTTTTTCTCGAGGCCATTTGCTCTTTTAATGATGTACACTTCAAAAGAGTCGGTTTCTGATTCTACAATGTTTACCTGTGCTGCACCGTATACTTTTTCAGTTCCGTTAAGATCGATCAACTGGAAGCCATGATCGTTGAATCCACCTACATGTATATTACCCATACGTTTTACTTCGTCATAAGAATCATACATCTCAAGCGCTTTGTTTCCAAGGTCAACGGAAAGGTATAGTGTGTCTTGTTTAGCGTTTTGAAGAACATAAGGAGTTTTGATCTTTCCTTCTGATTCAAATTCTTTTGCGGCATTGATACCGGTTACCGTTAATATAACCAAACCAATTGTCCAAAGAATTCCGCTTCCGATGTTCAGCCATAGGTTATGGTATTTGATCCCGAACAGCATTTTTACTCCTTTATAAAGTAACATGATGGCAGGAACACCCATGATCAGTGCTATCCCAAAGTAGGTAAAAGATTTATTCGTGTCCAGGAAATCATCTACATACAATTGCGCGTTGGTGCCGTCAATAGTTGCTTTGTTCATAAATATTGCGATAACCCCAACCATTAAACCGATCCCGATCATCATGAATAAAGCACCCAATAATTTTCCCAAAACCATAAATAATACGGTAAAGAATTGTTTGAAGGCGTCACCCAGTCGTTCACCGGTTCTGTTAACGCGTCCTGAATTTTTGTAGTTTTTCATGCGCTCCTTCAGTTGTTCTGCTTCTTCCTTTACGGTACGACTGATATTATTGATGTCGATCGATTCACCACGCATTTCCAGCTTTTCAGCTGTAGTTTTTGCTTCAGGAAGGATGATCCACAATAAAATGTATACAGCGAATAAGAAACCAAACGTAGTAAGCGCAAGGATTGCATATATCACACGGATGATAGTTGGATCCCAGTCGAAGTAGTTGGCAACGCCCGAACACACCCCACCGATCAGCTTATCATCCGGGTCACGGAAGAATCTTCTTCTGCGGTTTGCATTGGTATAATATGCATCCTGGTCGTTGTTATTGGATGATTGATTCTCATCACCAGCAAAATCTTCCGGTTTACCCATGATATTCATCACATGGTCTACATCGGCCATCAATACCACTTGTTTGAAATCACTTACTTTTTCTTTCAGTAATTCAGCAATACGCGCTTCGATGTCGGA
>DASWXS010000015.1:0-6234 GCA_036405375.1 Bacteroidia bacterium | reverse complement strand
TGATTAATCTTGCTTTCTTTTCTGCAACCTGTTTAACCATATCAAACAAGGGCGAATGCTCGAACCAGGATAATGTAATGGAACGGTATGCAGGTTCATCATCTGCTAATTCACGGATCACTTCCATATCGGTACGCGCGTGCGAAAGCATATCCACAAAATTATAAACGATTACATTCAGCTTGTTCTGCATTAAATTGGAAATACTGTCTGCCAAACGTTTTCCCGCAGCAATATTGGTGATCTTATTGTAGCTTGTTTTTACATTCTTACCCAAACGTTTCAATTGTTCATTCAGGAATTCTTCTTCGTGCTGGTTCTTTAATCCTTCATCTTCATCATTCAACCACAAATTAGGATAACGTTTTTCAATTTCACTTGGAAGCAGTCCTGCGAAGAATGCATTACGTGCATATTGCGTGGCAGTTGGTAAAATGCTGCAATAAATTTCTTCTGTATCCACTTTAAAATATTCGGAGATCACCGGTTCAATCACTTTCCACTGATCATATCTAAGGTTATCGATCATGAGCACAAAAGTGGAAGCCGATTTATCTATTTCAGGGGCAACTTTGTTTTTGAATAAAGTATGCGACATGTTAGGTGCATTTGTCCCTTTCCCGTTTAACCAGCTGATATAATTCTTTTCAATGAATTTGCAGAACTGGGTATTGGCATCAGTTTTCTGCATTTTTAATACGTCCAGCATACTCTTGTCGTTCGACTTGTCGAGCTCCAGGTCCCAATACACAATTTTTTTATACAATTCACTCCATTCTGAAAACGAAAGATTATCGCTGATAGTCATACCTATCTGCTGGAAATCTTTCCGGTATTCTGTATTCGTTTTTTCGCTGATCAAACGCTTATTATCCAAAGTTTTTTTCAAGGAAAGGAAGATCTGGTTCGGATTAACCGGTTTGATGAGGTAATCGGCAATTTTAGAGCCAATAGCATCATCCATAATGTATTCTTCCTCACTTTTGGTGATCATAATTACAGGCAAACCTGTTTTCATGGTTTTGATTCGGGTAAGTGTTTCAAGTCCTGAAAGACCTGGCATATTCTCATCCAATAATACCGCGTCGAAGTCCTGTTCTTTCAATACATCCAATGCTTCGTCGCCGCTTTTGGCAGTGGTAACTTCGTATCCTTTCTGGTTCAGGAATAAAATATGTGGTTTCAGCAATTCGATCTCATCGTCTGCCCAAAGTAAATGTAGTTTTTCCATAAATGTATAAGTCATCGTAAAGGAACGAAATTATTAGCTCATTATTTTTTTATGAGGTTAAAAAATCATAATCGGGCTTTATAAACATCCACCTGTTATTATTACAATATTTTTGCATATTTTGGAAGGTCGAAATACCTATTTTTGTAGAATACAAACGAATCAGCCCAAACATGGAAAATACAAACACACCACAGAAAGAAGAAAAGAAAAAGAGGGGTGGATTAATTGCCTGGATATTACTGGTATTATCGCTTGCCGGCAATGGCTGGCTTTTTTATATGTTCGATAAGGAGCAAAAACGTGCGAATGAGCAGGTGGAGATTGTGAAGACAGTATATATTGAGCGCGATAATGTGAAAAGCGACCTTATGAAGCTGAAGGACGAATATTCTACACTTCAAACGAATGATGTAAAATTACAGGCTGAAATTGAAACGCAAAAACAAAGGATAGAAGAGTTGCTGAAAGATGCTGAAAAACACAAGGGCGATGCCTACTATATTGCGAAGCTGAAGAAAGAGACGGAAACACTTCGCGAGATCATGAAAGGTTATATCAGAACCATCGATTCTTTAGGTACACTCAACCAAAAACTGGTAACTGAAAAAGGAATCATCACCAACGAGCTGAACAAAGAAAAGGATAAAACGACACAGTTAAACAAAGACAAACAGGATCTGCAGAACACAATCACAAAAGGTTCTATCCTTTCCTGTTTCAATGTTACTGCAACAGGTGTTAACCTGAAATCAGGTGGAAAAAAACAAGTAGCAACGAGTAAAGCAAAACGTGCCGACCTTATAAAAGTATCGTTTAGCCTCGGTGAAAATAAAATCGCTAAAAGCGGCCCAAAGGATGTATATGTTCGTATCATAACTCCTGATGGAAAAGAAATGGCGAAGAGTTATGACGATAGTTATCGTTTTATCTTCAACAGCTCTACCGGTTATTATGCAGGTAAAACAAATATCAATTACAATAATGCCGAAGTTGGCGTAACTACTATGTGTGAAGGGAACTCTCCATTACTTCCGGGCAAATACATGGTGGAAGTTACCGCTGATGGCGCAGTAATAGGGCAAACCACATTAACCCTGGATTAATCGCAACAGAATGAGAGGAGTTTATTCCATACTTCTTCTGATTGGTTCCAATGTGTTTATGACCTACGCCTGGTATGGGCATTTAAAATTCAAGGACTACAAGTTTTTTGAGAATAAGGGGCTGATGTTCTTTATACTGATTAGCTGGGCAATTGCATTTTTTGAATATTGCCTGCAGGTTCCGGCTAACCGTATCGGTCACGAAAGTTCCGGTGGTCCTTTTAGCATGATGCAGTTGAAAATTATCCAGGAGGTAATATCACTATTGGTATTTGTTGTGTTCTCCATTATTGTGTTTAAAGAAGAGACGATCAAATGGAATCATTACGCTGCAATAGTATGTATCATTGGGGCTGTATATTTTGTATTTAAAAAATAAATCTTGTCTAACTTACTTAGTATAAACGAATATGTTGACGGGCTGAAGGCTGGCAACATAGCGGTATTGAGTAAAGCTATCACATTAATTGAATCAAAGAATCCCGGGCACCGGAAACTTGCGCAAAAACTAATAGATGTGATATTACCACTTACAGGAAACTCTGTCCGTATTGGCATTACAGGTGTTCCGGGAGTTGGAAAAAGTACTTTCATAGAAGCGTTCGGCATGCTGCTGATTGAAAAAGGAAAGAAGATAGCGGTACTTGCCATCGATCCCAGCAGTAATATCAGCAAAGGAAGTATATTAGGCGACAAAACGCGGATGGAAAAACTGTCGGTGCATCCCAATGCGTTCATTCGTCCTTCGGCTTCGGGCGGAAGTTTGGGTGGGGTCACCTATAAAACCCGTGAAGCTACTTTGTTATGCGAAGCTGCGGGATTTGACACCATCATAATAGAAACTGTTGGTGTTGGACAAAGTGAAACGGAAGTAAGTACCATTTGTGATTTCTTTTTGTTGCTGATGCTTGCTGGCGCGGGCGATGAATTGCAGGGGATAAAACGTGGGATCATGGAGATGGCCGATGGTATTGCAATTACAAAGTCTGATGGAACAAACGAGGCTAAAGCAAAAGCAGCACGTGCAGAATTCGCGAATGCCCTGCACTTTTTACCTCCTCATGCATCGGGTTGGATTCCTGAAGTAAAAGTTTGTTCATCTCTTGCGAATACAGGTATTGATGAAGTGTGGTCGATGATAGAAAAATTCACAGCACATCAGAAACTGAAAAATGCTTTTGAAGCAAAGCGAATGGAACAAAATGCTTTTGCATTCAGAAAACTACTGGATGAGCAAATCAGAATGGTGTTTATGGACAAACCAGGATTTGAGGAAGCAATACATAAACTGGAACTGGAAGTTTCAAAGGGAAAATTAAGCCCTTACTCCGCGGTTAAAACTGTATTTGAACAATGGAAATGATTAATTTAAACCGGCAACAAGAACGCTTTTGATATTTTCAAACGTCTTGCTGTTTTGTTTAATTCCCAATTCCTTCAATGTCTCTTCCCAGCCCTGCATTTTATTACGATTAGCGTCGTATGTTTTAAAAACAAGTGAAGCATCTTTGTTAAGCTCTTTTGCAGTTGCAAAGCCCATCATTAAATCCCCGGGAGTGTATTTATCAATGGATTCAGTTTCTTTGATATCATATTTTGCAATAAGGCTTTGTTTAAACTGCTCCGGGTTTTTACGACCATAAACATTTACGTTTTTAATTGCCTTGTCAAGTTCTGCATCGCCACTTGTTAGTGGTTTTGCATTTTGGGCAAGCAATAAATTGCCACCTACAACAAAAACGAAAAGAAGAATCAAATTTTTCATGGCCTGGCTATTAGTATTCCAAAGATAACATTTTTAGAGAAATGCTAAAACTTTAAAAAAGGGAAAGAGGGATTGTTAAAATGAGTATTTTTGGCCATGCTGAGAAGTATAGCCGCAGGTTTGATATTATTGTTTGTTGTAAGCTGTAATGGCCCAAAAGAAGTAGAGTTACCACCTCCGGCTGATCTGCTCGATAAACCTGTTATGGCTGCGGTAATGACGGACCTGGCTTTGGCAGAATCTGTGATCACACTTAAAACCATCCAGGAACCTGCATTTAATCCCGATAGCACGGTAAAATTCAATGTGTTTAAGCAGCACAATATTTCGAGGAAACAATATGAAAACAATATTTTGTGGTACAGTCAGCACCCAAAAGATTTCAAAGAGGTTTATGACATTGTTGCGAAAACGCTGGAAGATATGAATAAGCGATAATCAATCTAATGTATCGCTGATCATTTTTTTCAATACATCCAGGTCGATCTCATCTAATTTGTTGATATACAAACAACCGCCACCGGTTTTATGTTTCCCCAGTTTTTTCAATGCTTCTGCGTGGTGTTTGAGATTAAGCATGTATACAGTAAGATTCGCTTTGCGTGGTGAGAAGCCAATTTTGAACCAATCCACTTCGCGTTCGGTGTTTGGGCTTTTATAACGCTTGTTACCAAAACCTATTATGGAACTGCCCCACATTTTTGGTTTTTCCTTACTGGCCGTTTGCATAAGTTTAAGAAGCATGAAACTATCCTTTCGTTTTTGCTCAATAGGAACCGAATTAATAAAATCTTCAACACTTGCTTCATTTTGCTGAGTTTTTATTACTGCTAGCTTCGATTTTTTTGCCACAGCTTTTTTCGGGGTAGCTTTTGATTTCTTTACGGCAGTTTTTTTCTTTACAGCCTGGGTTGATTTTTTTATTGCCATGAAATTGGAAGAATGAGTAATTACTTTTAAAGATAAACAGTTTGCCTGCATTTGCAAAATGAACTGCTGATGAGTAAAAAACTTAGAATAAAAAAAGCCCTTCGTTTAAGAAGGGCCTTCAATATAAATCTAGCTTACGATTAAGCTATTGCAGCTTTCTGAACACGCTTACGTTCGTTTTCATCCAAAATGATTTTGCGGATACGCAAGTGGTTTGGAGTGATCTCTACATACTCATCGTTGGAGATGTACTCCATTGATTCTTCTAGTGAGAATTTAATCGGAGGAGCGATGCGCATTTTTTCATCCGATCCGCTTGCTCGCATGTTGGTCAGTTTTTTCTCACCACATAAGTTCACCACTAAATCATCAGGACGGATATGCTCACCGATCACCATTCCAGGATAGATTTCTTCACCCGGGTGAATGAAGAATTTACCGCGATCGTGTAATTTATCAATACTGTAAGCAACTGCCACACCTTTTTCTTTGCTGATCAATACACCAGCTATACGCTGAGGAATTACACCTTTCCATGGTTCGTATGATTTGAAACGGTGAGCCATAATAGCTTCACCAGCTGTTGCAGTTAAAATATTGTTACGTAAACCAATGATACCACGAGAAGGAATTTCAAATTCCATGTGGATCAAATCTCCTTTTGGCTGCATTACCAGCATATCGCCTTTACGCTGAGATACAAGGTCGATTACTTTGCTTGATGATTCCTCAGGGCAATCGATAGTTAATACCTCCACCGGTTCACATTTAACACCATCAATTTCTTTAATGATTACTTGTGGCTGACCAACCTGCAATTCGTAACCTTCACGACGCATAGTTTCGATTAATACCGACAAGTGAAGAATACCACGTCCGTAAACCAGGTATGAATCAGGAGTAGCTGTTTCTTCCACACGAAGAGCAAGGTTCTTTTCCAACTCTTTCATCAAACGATCGCGTAAGTGACGAGATGTAACATATTTACCATCTTTTCCGAAGAACGGAGAGTTATTGATGGTAAATAACATATTCATGGTTGGTTCGTCGATAGCGATAACCGGTAAGCCTTCAGGATTTTCAAAATCAGCAACCGTGTCACCGATCTCAAAACCTTCGATACCTGTAAATGCGCAAATATCGCCAGGACCAACCTCAGTAACTTTTGTTTTTCCTAAACCATCAAATACAAAAAGATCTTT
>DASWXS010000014.1:0-4587 GCA_036405375.1 Bacteroidia bacterium | reverse complement strand
CGTCAGGATTGTGCGAAAAATCGCAGTCCATTTCAAAGATATAGTCGTATCCACGTGCAATTGCCCATTTAAACCCATGAATGTAGGCGGTGCCTAATCCCAGTTTTCCTCTCCGCTCTTCGATATGGAGCTGGTTCTGGTATTCAGTTTGCAATGATTTAACAATATCAGCTGTTCCGTCCGGTGATCCGTCATCAACAATTAGTACGTGGAATTCTCTCGGTAACGAGAAAACATAACGCAGCATTTTCTCTACGTTTTCCTTCTCGTTATAGGTTGGTATGATGACTAAATTTTTGCTCACAAGTTAGGTGTTGCGAATATACAATTTAATGTTTTACGAATTACTGGCACGGGTTTTATAACGACTGATTGTGAAAAAGATTGGTTTTTTGAGGGGTTAATAAATGTTAATGATGTTTTTGAAATTCGACATAATTTACTGAAAATGAGCGCATAAGTGGCTTTTAACGTTTTTAACAGGCTCTCTTGGTCGAAAGCCTGGGTTACATCGGAGTACATCCCGGTATTTTTACCGGGCTAATTTAAAAATTAGTAAAATGAAAAAAACAGTAGTACTTACAATTCTTAGTTTACTTTTATTCTCTTTCACAGGAAAAGAAGGAAGTGTGGGGGTGGAATTTGGCGTGGCGAGTTATTATCACAACAAATTTAATGGACGGAAAACATCTTCAGGTGAAATTTTCCAGAACACAAACATGACGGCAGCCCACAAAACCATGCCGCTTGGAACCTGGGTTAAGGTTACCAATTTGAAAAATGACTCGGTAGTAGTAGTAAAGGTAAATGATCGTTTGCCCAAAACATCCAAACGTTCAATTGATCTTACTGTTGCTGCTGCAACAAAATTGAATTTTATCCGTGCAGGATTAACGAAAGTGAAAATAGAGGTGATACCTCCGATTAAGGGTTGATTTTAAGAGGTTGATTGATTCACTAATTCAAAGTGAAAGCCCCGTACACTAAGCGAAATCGAAGTGAGGGGCTTTTTTGTTTTAAAACAATGCCACGTCGAGCCATGTCTGCTCTACCTATCGGCAGACAGGCGACAGGCAGGCGTAGTTGAGACGTTTATATCCCGTTTATTTCTCTTTTATAAAAAACTTTGTCCACCGGGTTTATGAGAAAATCTTTTGGCAGCTCTTCCCGCGGAATTTTAGTAAAGCCATTCTTCTCATAAAATGCCTGTGCTGCTTTAAACTGTTCCATCGTTCCTAAATAAACAGTAGAAATATTTTTGTCAGTAGCAGCATTCATAACAGTATCCACAAGGGCTTGTGCAACTCCTTGTCCACGGAAGTCCTTGTGTAAGAACATGCGCTTTAATTCTATCTTGTTGTTTTCGAGCAGGCAGTATCCGCAGGTTCCTAATACAGTACCTCCGCTTTTGGCAACCCAATAAATGTGAGTAGGTAAACGAGCTATTTCGTTCAGTTTTTTGAATTGTGAAGAAAAGATATTTTCAGAGAACTCATCTGCAATGGATGACATGATTTCATCAATTTGCGGTTGATGATGATCTTCAAAAGGAGCTATTTCGAATGACTGCGCCATTATTTTGCAGCTCCTTTCTGAATGATTTCTTTTAATATATCTACATCTACTTCTTCCAGGTTATTGATATATAAACATCCTTTACCTGTTTTGTGTTTGCCTAATTTTTTTAGTAAGCCTTCTTTATTTTCGATCGCACCAGCAACGTAAAGTGAGAAGTTCGCTTTACGGGGAGAGAATCCCATTACAAACCAATCCAGTTCGCGTCCGCTATCATACTTTAGCACTTTATCGCCAAAACCAATAATGGCTGGTCCCCACATTTTGCCTTTTGCTTTGGTAGCTTTTTCCATCATACTCACAATGGTTTTCGCATCCTTCTGTCTTTCTGCGTCGATCTTCTTAATAAAAGAATCAACACTTATATCTGTTTTTTTTGTTTTTAATTCTGCCATGTGATGAGGAGTTATATCCCAAAAATTTGATCTGTTAGTTGAAATAAACATTAATGTTCTTGCTAAATTTCTCAAACATTCTAAAAGGTTTAATACTATGTAAAGATATGTTTTTAATGAATTAATATAAACAAAAACGCCCTGACATTATCGTCCGGGCGTTTTATCTATTCAGAAATTTGTTTCCTATTTGAAAATGATCTTCATCTCCACACGGCGGTTTTTCTGCTGACCTTCTTTTGTAGCATTGTCGGCAATTGGTTTGGTGTCGCCATGCCACTCAATTTTAAATTTATCAGCTTTCACACCTTTTTTGGTTAAGTATTTTGCAACAGCTTTCGCACGTTTTTCAGAAAGGATCATGTTCTTCTTCGGATCACCCTGGTTGTCGGTATGCCCGTCTAAGTTCAGCACCCAGTCTTTACTATGCTCTTTCAATAGTACTGCAAGCTCGTCCAGCGATTTGTACGAAGTTGTTTTAATGATGTCTTTTCCGGTTGCAAACTCAAGGTTAGCAAATGCCTGCTCCAATACTTTTTTCTCTTCTTCCTTCAATACAGGGGCAGGCGGACAACCTTTAAATTCTACCAAACCAGGTACAATAGGACAAGCATCGTCTTTATCAAATACTCCGTCTTTATCTGTATCCGGCCAAGGACATCCTTTGTTTTCTACAACACCTGCAACTTCTATACAGTCATCATCTTTATCCAATACTCCATCGCCATCTTTATCCGGGCAACCTTTAAATTCTTTTGGTCCCCATGCATCAGGACAACCATCCAGTTTGTCCGGTGTTCCATCCTGGTCTCTGTCAGGACAACCCATAAAGACTAATAAACCTGCCTCATCCGGACACTCATCTTCTTTATCAATGATCTTGTCCCCGTCTTTATCCGGGCAACCTCTGTATTCAACCAATCCTGCATCATCCGGGCACATATCTTCTGCATCGGTGATTTTATCTCCATCCTTATCAGGGCAACCATTCATCTCTTTTATACCTGCAACATCCGGGCACTTATCTTCGCTATCAGGAATATGATCGCCATCTTTATCCGGGCAACCCATAAATTCCCATACACCCGGCACATCTTTACACTTATCTTTTTTGTTGGAGATACCGTCTTTATCTTTGTCTTTTGGTTTTCCGAAAGGAACAGGAATTTTCAGCATTGCATGTACATCTGCTCCAAAAACACTTTTCTTACTGATAAGTGGTGTTAAGTTACTGGTTCCTACAATAAGCGGCCCTATACGAATGGTAGCGCCTGCTCTGAATCCATCCAGCGCATGATATTGCATAGGAAGAAATACGCCAAACCATTTGTGATCCCAACGTGGTGTTACACTGATAGTGGAATATTCGTGGATTTTAGTTTCACGATTCTTAAATTTCAATGCAATGAACGGAGTCATATTCACATAAAAATCTTTCCATATATTATAATCTGCTTGTATACTAAAAGCAGTAGGCAAAGTCATAGTATATGTACTTTTTGGGGCGCGTTCCTGGAAATCAGCTTTCAGAATACTATCAAAATCCTGTACACTGCTCAGCCCATCAAAATTATGCAGGTTGTAAAAGTTTACATTCGCTGTAAAGTTATTACTCAATGCACCTTTTCTGAATTTGATAGCTCCTACATCAAGAATGGAGGCTCCTAAGCGCAATTTATATTTGTTTTTATCCCTTCTCCATAAGTCCGTTTCACCATCCATGTCGTACTTGTATTTTTTGTAATCAGGACGCCATTCGTAAACAAAACCAAGATCGCCACCAAAGCCCGGGTAAGAAGAGAATGTTTTTAATTTTAATTTATTCTGATCTGTAAACTCAAAGTTATCGGAGTGGCCATAGCTTGCATGGGCATTCAGGAAATTCATGAGCGTATCATTGGGAACAGCGAAATTAAAATCCTTAATATCCATATAAGAAGAGATCATACCCTGCAAGAATTTAAGACGTGCAGCTGCTTTAAAGAAGTGTTCGTTGTCTTCCTTTATTACACGGCCATAGGTTAAACCATATTCGGCCCACAGCATTTGTTGTACACTCAGGTTTTTACTGTTCAGTCGGGGAGATGCAGCGGCCCATAAAGAAGGATAATCGAACTGTTCAATAATTAGTTTTGCAAGATCCTGTGAAACTCCATCTACGTTTATATAATTTCTGATATCCCATGTAAATGCAAATGAGTTTTTGTGATTACAGTAGATCATGAAAGAAGGCATAGTAACACGTGTTGCAGAATATACGGACTTGTATTTTCCGTTATTCCTTTCTTCCATAGAGTTATGGATGAAATCGGTATCGTTGGCCATTTTAGGAAACCAAACCGTTTGACCTTGCGCATCAACACTTTTACGAGGCTTTAGCTGGCTCTTTTTTAATCCAAGGTAATTATTGTATGCAGCAGTATTAACGCCAAACAGCGTCATGTCGAACTCCATACGATCGTCAACAATACATGCCGGTTGCAGGGAAATACCTGTAACACCAACATAATTACTATTTGCATAACCTAAAAAATCCTGTGCCTGCAGTCGCTGTGTAAACGCAGCTAAGCCACAAATGATAAGAAGAGAACGGAGTAGTTTGCTCATAATTAACGCC
>DASWXS010000013.1:0-13861 GCA_036405375.1 Bacteroidia bacterium | reverse complement strand
CTCAGCAGCTCAAGATACCTTTCCACCTCATATTTCTGGAAAGCATAAGGACTTAAGCAATCTATTTTCTCCGATTCCGGTGTAGGAATAGTTTGTGGCGTACCATAGATAGCGCTGGAGCTGCTGAAGACAAATTTCGGAAAATAATTTTCCTTTATCATCAGCTGTACCAGGTGCATGGAATTCACCAGGTTTTCTGCAATATGCTCGGTAACCAATTCAAAACTTGGCTGGATCCGGGGCAATGCTGCCAGGTGAAAAACAACGTCGTATTGTTTTAAGCTGTTTAAGTTGGCAATGGAATCTTCTACAAAAACAAACCTGTTGTTTTGCCTGTATTGTTCAATGTTCTTTGGTGTCCCCGTGCTGAAGTTATCTATACCGGTGATCGTCCAGTCTGTTTTTTCCAACAGGTACTCCAGCAGGTTGGAGCCAATGAAGCCAGCCACACCCGTTACTAATACATTATTTACTTTCATTGATAATATCTAAAATAGTATGTAAAATGGTTTGGTGATAACACTCAACTATACCATAACTTTTCGAATCGAGCCAGAAATTCACATCTCCCTTTGCTGAGAGCTTATTATCTTTTTCGAAGCCGGTCAATGTGATCACTTTTCCGTTCATGGACTTTACATAATCAACCGCATTATTAATATTAGGAGAGTTGCCCGAGCTACTGATAGCCACAAGCAGGTCGCCCGGCTTAAAATAAACCTTCAGCCATTCCACCATTGCCTTGTCATATCCATAATCATTGGAGAAACAAGTGATGAGCGCCGGATCGGTAAATGAGAACGACTCGTACCTGAGCACCTTGGCGAAGTCTTCCATCATGTGTGAACTAATGGAGTTGGATCCGCCATTCCCCAGGAAGAACATTCGTTTGTGCTGTTTGATCAGCTCAACAGATTCGTCGATCTGTTCATCAATTCGTTTTGAGTTTATAAACTCAATGAATTTTTCCTTATACGTATTTTTCAGCATGGCTTACTAATAATTGCTTGGTTACAGATTTTTCGTTGCAGAGCCAGGTTGTTGAAAGGCTGGCCGCTAATGATGGAAGAAGAAGTCGATCAGGGAAATTGATGTGAGCACACAGCGAAGCAAAAGCAAAAAAGGTATCGCCTGCTCCGATGGTATCTACAATAGTAGTTTTGAAAGAAGGCCTGTTCTGAAATTCAGAACCATTGGTGTAAGTCGATCCTTCTTTCCCGGTAGTTACAAAAAGATGCTCGGTATTCAGTTCATAGTTGTATATATCATTGATATCTTCCTGCTTTGGATTAGAGATACGCCTGTTGATCTGCAGGCTGGCTTCACGAAGATCGATACAGGTGCTTTTCTTTACATGGTTCTTCCATTTCGAGATCCGGTTAAATCCAAAATTATTCGAATTGGTCTGGCACATTAAATGAAAACCATTATCAATATGAAGACGGTCGCAATATCCATGACCAAAGTCCGCAACGATCACCACATCATAATCAGCTGTTTTCACATTAATTTCAGGAAATGCGGCCGTATCAAATTTATTGATCTCCACGTGCTTCTTTTTATCGCTTACATCTACATACCTGGTCTTTACAATTTCATTGTTGGTATTTGTGACCACCTTTACTTCTTTCACAAAATCATATAGGTGATTAGCGATGGCCTGTGCCCCGCCCTGCTGAATTGTTTTTGTACCTTCCAGCTTAAAAACAGGGCAAATGGATTTCATTGACTGGCCTTCGTAAGAAACATCCACAAACTCGTCAATGATCGTTTCTCCTACTACAAGCACCCTGAGGTCTTTTACTGTCTCAATAAACTTTTTTACATTATCTATCATGATCTTTTTTCATTTCTTTGTTTTACAAAATCTACGATCTCATTTTCAGTGAAGGCGTAATGAAGCGGTTTATCCGTTAAGTTCTCCCTGAAACGAAGCGTATCTATCAAGCCTTTGATTGGCGGATTGCCATTAAATATAAGCAAAACTTCGGTATTGGTATAAGCGCCGATATGCACCGCCCCTGAATGCTGCGTGATGATGAGATTTGCATTGCAACACTTTTCTATCACTACTTTATTGTCGGCTGAAAGACATACTTCTATATTCCCCTCACTCTGCAACTCCGCGCTCATGCTGGGATGCCCTGTGATATATACTTTATCAAAATAAGGCGCTACCAGGCGGGCAATCCCAATGTAATCCCATGGAGCTCCATTATTAGGAGTTACCGTTTTATTCCCTTTTTTACGCGGAAAGATAACGCAGGAATTTTCCTTCGCATTCTTATATACATTTTCGAGGGAATACACGTATTGCCTTCCTTTTTTAAGCTGCCAGTTGCGAAAAACAAACCAATACATATCCTTGTCTGCTATATTCAGATACGCTTTCCCTGATTTCTGAGCTATTGTATGAAACTCATCTATCTTTTGCTGAACATCAGCCGGCGGCTGTACTTCATTTGCCCTTGGAGGGGTTTCTGCAAAAAAATCGCGTAAGGGGAACCACTGATGGATGATCGATTCTCCCTTATCATTCACCAGGAAAGAGCGATGCAGCTCTAAACCACAGTAATTGATCTTAACACCCTGGTTATACAAATGCATCAGGAAGGGAAGGTTGTGTAGCAGGAAATGTCCAAACTCTCCTTTAAAAGGTCCATAATAACATTCCTTTTCTTTCAGTGCTTTTTTATAAAAGCGGGTAATATCCTTATAGGCATTGGTTACGATCTTCATATAATGCAGTTTACCCATTACATTAAGTGTTCGCTGTCCATACCACACCGTTGTAGAATCGCCGGGAATAATGTATTTAAGATCTTCTTTTGTCATAATTTCCTGCTGTTCTGTTTTCAATTGTTCAATATTTTATTCCAGAAGCCAAAAAGCTCACGTGAGAAATTCTCATAGTTATGTACCTTCCGGGAAAGCTCATAACTCTTTTGCTGGTAGGCTTCCAATGTTCCCGGAGAGTCCATTAATGTTTCCATGGCCGCAGCGAGCTCGTGAGGATTTTCATTAGTCAATATCCCATTCTCTCCATTCTTTACAAAACAATCCGTTTGCCCTACATTATAGGAAACGATCGCATTTCCCGATGCCATAGCTTCCAGCATGGACAAGGAAGTAAAATTCTCGTACATCTGGGTAGAAACAAATATGGATGACCTGTTGAAGATCTCATTCATATGTTTGGAATAACCCATACGAATAACACGTTCCAGGCCATGATCGTTTACTTTCTTTTTCACCTCTTCCAGGATTTCACCATTGCCCCAAAGCAGGAATTTCCATTCGTTGAATAGCTCCGGCCGGCGTTTATAAAGTATTGAAACAGCTTCCAGGTAATCTTCAGGTCTTTTTACCTTACTCAGCCTGGCAGCAAACACTATTGTTTTTTCCTTTTGTTCTTTTTTGAACAATTCATAATCAGTAAAACAGTAGGATGCAGCTTCAAAATACACTTTATCATTAAGTTTGTTTATTGCCTCCTCTGTATTTTTATACCACGAAAACACTCCATCCAGGAACCGTTTATCGGAAAGGAAGCTATTCACTTTGTTGTACCTCTTATCGTTGATCTCTGGTGTAAATCTACAATCGATCAGGTTAAGCGTGAGTTTGGTTCTCTTTCCAAGAAATTCATACAAATACTGGTAGTACGAATCATAATTAGCAATGTGAATAACCTTATACCGGTTCAGGAAGAGATAAATTCCGGCAACCATCTTTGTGAGTGCCTTATTGAAACGATTATTAAGCGATGGCAGGGCTTTTATCCTGTCCTGGGGAAATCCGGGATTCAGTGCCAGGATGTTTTTCTTTGATGTTGATGTAGTAATGATGTCAACCTTGTTCCCGTCTGCGGTATTATTCAGCACAAAGTTAATGAACTGGCGTTCTACACCTCCACCGCCATCCACATTACCTACTATCAAAAAAACACCAACTCTCATTAATATCGTTTACTCACTTTTAGCTTTTAAACTTTTGATCATATTATCAATTCCCTGTTCAAAGGACACTTCCGGAACAAAAAGCAGCTTCTTCATCTTTTGTATATCACCGATCAGGTTCTTTGGTTCGTTGGTATCGTGACGGAATACCGGATCGGTTCCGAGCTTGGCCGCTATGATCTCTCCAATCCTGCGCAATGACAGGTTGGATGTTCCTGCAATATTGATCTTGTCTGAATGATCCAGTGCCAGGGCTTTTTTAACTGCCATTGCCGCATCACTCACATAAATAGGATTAATGGTAATGCCTTCTTGTCCGCTAAGCGTTATTTCATTTTTATTCTGTACCGAACTGATCAGTCGCGGGATCAGCATGGATTTGTTTTGTCTTGGGCCAAATACAAAGAAAAATCTTAGCTGAACAACATTAAAAAAAGAAGTATAATTATCTGCGATGATCTCTGAGCATAGCTTGGAAGACAAATAAAATCCAAGATCGCCTGTACCGAGGATAGGAGAATCTTCTGTGAAACCGATGTCCTTGTTTCCATACACTCCTCCTGACGAAGCATAAACAAATGTTTTACTATTCGCTTTTCTCGCATAATCCAGTAAGCGAAGGGTACTTAGTGTGTTTACATTAAAAACATCTATGGAGGCAGCAGGGAAATCCCTGAATTTTTCTGACTGGGCCAGATGAACAACAGCATCAACCTGGCCAGGGAGCCTGGTTACAAAATCCTCCGCATTGAGATCACATGGTATATGCGTGTAATTATCTGCATTGACCTTCTGTTCACTTCTCGACAGGCCATAAACGTGATTACCTTTATCGCTGCACATGAGTTGTGCCAGCTCATGGCCGAGTAATCCATTTACACCGGTGATCAATATTTTCATAATCTTCAGTTTAATAAGTTAAGATAGATCTCCTTGTAACGCTGGGCGATCCGGGTGTTATTATGCAATTCGATCACTGACCTCTTCGCAATATCTCTCTTTTCCTTCAGCTTATCCGGGTTGTCAATATAAAAGCGTATCACTTCTTCCAGGTTATCAAGATGAGCCAGGATGAGCCCGGATCTTTCTATTTCAGGTGTCACAAATTCTTCACGAACATAGGTAATAGCAGGCACACCCACATACAGGCTTTCTATTTGCGCATTGGCATAATATCCCATTTTCATTTTGCCGATAGACAGATCAGCTGTTTTATAGACCTCTAATACTTCTGAATTATCCATATTGGTTAAGAACATAAAGTCTATATCATAGCCTTTACCCTTAAGGTTGTCTACTGCTTTCCTGATATGTTCCGTGCCTTCTATTCCCGGGTGATTAGTAACATGCACAATTTTGAAAGGGCCAGTTTTTTTGCCGCTGTTATTGTTTTCCTGCACATCAACCGGTGGAAAGAAAAAAGGCATATGTTCTGCTGTTGGTATAAAGTCAAGCATATCAGGTGTTGTAACCAATACATGATCGGCATATTCCGCTGTCATTTTCCTGCGCATAACATTTACCGGGTCGGTACAGATCCTTGCGTTATAATCACATTGCTGGCAGATATTCATTTTGGGATGCAGCTTAATATTCACCTCTTTAACACGTTCCGCACAACCTCTTCCATGCACCACCCATTTTCCACCCAGCATCCTGAAAAATTTCATTTCCCAGGCAGATGGCGTAAGGGTCATCATAAAATGAGAATGAATGACCCGGTAGCGTGCCACCACTTTCCAAAAGAACATGAACTCTCTTATTCTTTCCTTTGCTGAAAGATGTCCGTATGATGGCGCAAATATATAATCTGCCTGCCATTTGCCCGGATGTCCTATTGCCAGGTAATCTGCTTTCACGCCATTCTCTCTTAAGATCTTTACCGTGAAATAAGCAATATGCACCATATAGGAAATATGTAACACCGAATCTTTTTTCCGGCGCAACAAGGCAAAAGGAACTAAGATGTAGCTCAGCAAATTGGTAATGAATATGGTTATCTTCAGTTTCACTCCTGGTCAATTATGCTGCACACGATATAAACAATAGGTATCATTCTCCAGCTCCGCCTGTACATTTCCCGTTACTCTATTCTTTATTGTTTCAACATTGTACTTCTGCTCTATTTTTTTATTCAGCAGCAAATAATTCAACTTATAATAATTGATGAGTTCCGGAACTGCAGCTTCCGTTATATAAAGGAAATTTTCGGGATAGATCTTATTGAAATGGAACCCGTCGCTGGTTTCGGCATTCACAATAAAATAATACTGCTTAATATTGATATCAAGCATGTATTTGGTATCCTGCATATACACGCATAACAACCTGGCTGTATCTGCATGTTTTAATATGTATTGCCTGATCGTTTCAAAGTCTGCATTGTATACTTCACCTGACGATTGCGTGGCAACAGATTTTTGTTTTGATCTTGGGGGCATACTTATTAAAATAACCAGTACAGAAAAAAGAACTACTATCGCTACAACATTCAGGGGAAGTATTACCGCTGAAACAACCGCTAAAAAGGGTGCTGCATATTCAAGATAGCGCTCAGGCTCGCCAATAAATCTTGTTTTACGGAATGTGGTAAGAAAGAATACAGTAGCACAAGCCATGATTTGTATTGAATAAGGATTTTCAAAAACGCCCTGGTTATATTTAAACAGGCCGAATACAAGAAACACCAGCAACAATGCAAATTCCAGCACCAGCACAACAAAGCTGTTATTCCTGACATACGACCAGCGGATAGTATGCATGATCAGCTTTTTTACACTTTTGCCTTCCGACAGGTAATAATGGTATAATCTCCTGGGAATGTCATACACCAGGTCACGCCACATGCTATACCTGTGCTTTAAAATAAACCTGTCGGCCAGGTATTGAAAATATAATTTTTTGTGCTGTCCCTGCGAACGAAAGCTGGCCAGCGCCATTTTGGGAAGTACCAGGATATAAATAAGAGCAGATATCAACGGGAGTACCGCGGGTTCCCAACGCCACATGTAGAGTCCGATAAAAGGAAATACCAATACATAGAACTGGGTAGCAAACTGGCTCGACATCAGGATAAGTGTTCCTGTTAGCGCTGCAAGACCATAATACAGCCATCCGTATCCTGATACATACATTGCCGTCAGCAACGAAGTGAGGATACCAAAGAACAATCCCAACCCGCGTGCGCTCAGGCCTACATTCTTTGCATTGGCCAAATTATAGTGAAAAGGAATGGAAACATATATAACCGTTGCTATTAAAAGAAAACGTCCCGGATTTTCTGTCTTGAAATGATACATAAAGAAAAAAGCGGAGAGATAAAAACCACAGAGGTTAAGAACCGTCATGATGATCGGTATCAGCTTATCGTACTTCTCCAGGTTACGGATAGGGAAAAAGGAAATGATCCAGTGTAATAACTGGGGATATCCCAGCAAATTGCTGTTTATAACATTGGTATGCGTGGTAACCGGTTTATGATCATTAGCCTGGATCAGGGTAATAAGTAGTTTATGATACATTTTGTCCGAAGCAGGCATGCTATAATTCCTTACAATATAAAACTGGAAGCTCAGGGGTAATAAGGCAAGAATAAAAGAAAGGACGAGCCAGATCATTTATCAAAAATCAGTTCAACTTTATCATTATCTACAAGCACTTTTCCCCTTACTTTAGCAGGAACTCCAAGGGCAATGGAGTAATCCGGGATATCTTTGGTAACAACCGCGCCGGCCCCGATCAGGCAATGTTTGCCTATTTTTACACCCCGCGTTATAAATGCGCCGGTGCCTATGAAACAATTATCGCCTATTTCGATTGGCTGATATTCATACGGATGCAATCCACCACTGAGCGCCCATTTCACCGAATCGTGGGTTACGATATTTACTCCTGCAGAAATAGAACAGTTTTTTCCTATCCGCAAACCGCCATTACCATCCAAAGCCGTATATGGTCCTATCCAGGTATTTTCCCCAACATTAACATCACCTACTATGGTGCAGGTATTATATACAGTAATGTTTTTTCCTGGCCCAAAGATCAGCTCTCCTCTTTTTTTCCAATCAGTGATATCCTCTACCAAAGGATTCGCACGTTTGTATTTTTGCAGGGTAATCCTGTTCAGGTCTTCCTGTATGCCCATCAGCAACTCAACCAATTTTGACTTTTCCTCATTGGCCGAAAAACTTTCAGAGCTAAGTATGCTGTTCAGATCCATGATAATTATAGTCTTATTTTGTTCTTAATGGATGCAGGAATACTGGTATACGGCAAAGGACGCTCTACCATTTCTATTTTTTGTGTAAGCGGGTTATATTTCAACATAGTATACCATGGTTCATTTAACCACGGCTTTACATCACCGCTGAATTCTTCAGGAATAGTAATATAGCGCACCTGTATAATTAGCTCTTTATTGCCATATCCCAATTCTTTCGCTTTTCTTCCGAAAAATTCAGCAAACGCAAGCAGCTGTTTCTTCTCTGTAGCCGTTAATGAATCTAATGCCTCACCCCGGGCCAGCCGGTGTGCAACAACTCCAAGCAACCACATCCGGTTTTGCACTACACGCTCCTGCAATACTCCACCTGAATAAGAAGTAGTATTCATCGTTCCGTCTTCATTAAACACTTTTACCGGTTCTATCAGCTGCCCGTTTTGTTCCACGCCTACTTTGTAATATACACGACCGGTAAAATGCCAGTAATTAAAAGGAGCATACCATTTAGGTGAGGCTTTGAAAAGCAGCTTGTTATTGATCCAGGTTATTGGGGCTTTAGGACTGAGCGAGTTTAAAAACGGAAGGCGGAATACATCAGGTACTTGTTTTGTTACCTTCTTATCTACCGACACAAAAGGTTTGGCTACCATTGGATAATTAATACGGCCTGAGTTGATGGTATTCAGCACATCAAAATAGATACTGAAAAATGTCCAGGCAATAAACAATACTAAACCTGCTTTGTTCAGGTAAGCCGGCCAGAAAGAAACTTCCTGTGCTTCTTCATCTGCCATTACACTTTCCTTCCGTGTACGTTCTGCAGCTATTACCACCAGGGCTATTAAAATACCGAAGGGGCCTATCGCATCAATACGAAACGGGAATGTAAGCAGCAGGAACATGAATAGCAGGTTTATACCTCCTGCCAACCGGGTGCGCTTAAATAATAACAGTGGTAAGGCTATTACTTCCGAAATGATGGTAAGCCAGTTCATCAGCACCATTAACCACTTGTAGTTAAGCGCAAAATCAAATGTATTGCCTCTAAGCCAGGGCTGCATAAACGTATAATAGAATCCCATGTGATGATCCCATACCCCATCAAGGATCTTGGAAATTCCGGCTGTGGATATCGTATAGGCAAGATGAATGCCCATAAAGATAACCGGCCAGGCAAGCGGAAGTGAACGATAATTGAACAACACATTCAGCGCTTTGTTCTTTATTTTAAAACGAAAACAATAAGCGCTATCCAATCCCATAAATACAGACCAGAACGATACCAGGTTAAACATTTCTGTACCCACATCTCCATGCAGGAAAGTGCTTCCGAATAAAAAATTAAAAATGTACGGGATCTTCCCACCTATACCCAATATGATCAATACCAGCATACTGATCTCGATATAATACAGGTAGGAGATATTTTTTAATTGCTCAGCTGTTTTATCGTAATTGGAGATACTATAAATTTCGGATGCTGACAAAATGAGCTTAAGTGCAACAAGGAAAAACACGATCCTGAACAAGCCCAGTGCTTTTGCACTCATACGTGCAGTAGCAGCCCTTTCAAGTTTAGCCGTAATTCGGTTCCATAAAGAAGGAAAAGTAACAGAGATAGTTAAAATTGCCGGGATGAGACAAACAAAGAACAGAAGCGTAAATGCGTAATGCACTAACCTGTTGGATATTTCGCCATTACCGTCGCCGCCTATTTTGTCTATTAAGATCTCAGCCGAGCTGATGATAAAACACAACAATACGGAGAACCAAAAAGTATGCTTTCGGATCAGCGCGTTTATTGAATCAGCCAGTCTCATTTTCTTTTAAGCTGTGTAGTTTAAAAAACCACCGGGAAAATCCATTCCTATACCTGCATCTACCGTATAGCGGATGGTTTCTTCTATTCCTGTATTTTGCAGGCGTTTGCGGGCTGCGAGCTCTCCTACTTTTAAGCCCATGGCGCAGAGTTCAAATACCGGCCTTGGCCCTATATTTTCAGTAGCATAGCTCATGTAGCCAAATGGCAGTATTTTTTCGGGAAGGTGATGAATGCCGCTTTGTTTTAATGCAGCAGGATCAACATTACCACAGATGTGCCCATAAGCTATGGATGGAAAACGCTTTGCTAATGCAGAAAAGCTCAGTCCAAAGCTACCGTCAAATACATTAATGGGATGCTCGTGCTCAAAATTAATGATGGCATCAACATGATCCTGGTCCAGCAATCCACTTAATTCAGCGTAGGTTTTGCTTCCCTTCTCGCCATCGTGTGTATACCAAAGCACATCAATGCTTGTATTTTTTAAACCTGCAAAAGCGCCATACCCGCTTTTGCCTCCACCCAGCAATACTACTTTATTATTATGTCCTTCAATTCCCAGGTCAAACAATAACTTCATTACGATAAAAGCATTGTAACCAAACATATTTATTGCAGGAAAACTTTCGTTGGTACCAATTACAGGTATCCCGTTTTTTTGACAGGCAGGCAAATCCAGGTCAGATGATCTGAATTCCCATGTTTCCCACATTAAAGGAATAACTGCAAACGAAGGCAGGCTCCTGATCACTTCTTCCTTTACAGGACGCAGCATACCCGAGTTGGTAAGAATGTTTACCTCCTGCAGATGATCACTATGAAGCTGGCTTTTTTCTATAAAAGAAATTTTTCCTGCATCAAGTCCTGCAGCTGTGCAAAGCGCCTTTATCTTTTCTGAATTCTCCTCAAACGTACCATAAGAAGTACTGCGCCCGACACTCAGCACTTTCTTAGCTCCTGCCATTAAAGCCATCACGGGTGTATAGGCATAAGGACCACTCGCGCATTCTGTACATACCGTCAGGTCAGACAGGTCGAGCTCCAGTTTACGAATTGTAGCCTTGCATATATCCAGTTCCCTGCTCTTCATATTATGCCAGCAATTTTTTTAAGAGATCAGCTGCGCCGGGTTTCGCATTGTTTTTTATTGCACTGAGCTGTTCCGGATCACGATGAGCGCTTCGGGTGCTTTCATAAAACGAATACCCCGGTGTATTTAATGCAATGTGTATCGGGTGAAAATTATAAACACATAAATAATCAGGATGACCCGTAAAAGAAAACCTGCCGAGATTATGATCCCAACCGCTTTGATCAGCTTCCCATATAAAACCATCATCGGCAAAATAAACAGGTGCCTCCACTGTGCCATTCAGGTGCGAGAATGGCTGAATAGTATTCACTCCATTCATAAAATACTGGCTCGAATATTTAAGGCCATGTTGTTTGTACAAAGGAAGCCAGCGCCCCGAATGTGTCATTCCATGACTTCTTATAACAGAAGCTGAAGGAACCAATTGTTTCAGGTTGTTAATGATCTCGTTGCTGGTTAAGGAATCGGGCTGCTTGTTGATCAATGGATCAAAATTGGGATGAATGCCTAATTCTATATGAGAAGTATTTTTCAGCTTATGGAGCGCAGGAGAATCATGCGTAACAAAGAACGTAGCTTTTACCTGTGCATTTGCTATGTACTGCATGCATTCTTCAATAGCTTCGTCTATTGCCCAATCCACATCAAACGAAACAATTTTTTTTCCTTTCCAGGATTCGGGCCTGGCAAGATCAATATCCGAAAAATGTATAAAATCAGTCCTCATGAATTGCCAGGCCTATGCCATCTTTTCCAAAAGCATTTCCGTTGTACATCATGTAAAGCGAATTTTTGTAACGGATCACATCCATCTTATCAATAGAATAATTATCCCAACCATCCTCAGAAACAGTGATGCCCGCTTTTTCGTCCATTCGTTCAAATTGAATTCCGTTTGTTGATTCCGCATAACCGCAACGATAACCCAGTCCGTTTCGTTTTACCGGGAACCAGGCCTTTAGTGTTCCCTGTTCATTTACAAATGAAATACGTGAGATATTTGTTTCGCCCCGCCCAAGCGGAAAAGGAGTAATGCCATCACGCTTCCAGTTAATTCCATCTGCAGACGTGGCCAGCTTAACATCGTAGATCGATTCTGCCTGCCCATCTTTAAAGCCAAACGAAATTCCGGAAATATAATACATGGTCCAGTCATTACCCTGCTTCAGCACTGTACCTCCTGATACCATCCAGGGATCGAAAGCTGAACGCTCCATGATAGGAGCCTTTGAATATTTTTTAAAGGTCTTACCATTGTCCTTACTTATAGCCAGTCCAATAGCGGTGTAAAACAAAGGTGCCGGCTGACCAATAACCCACCCAAGATAATACATGTATACATCGTTGTTGTGACGGATCACACTTGTTGCCTGCACACCAAACGAGTCGAAGCAGCCCAGCTCGCCTGGTTCCAGCACCGGTGTTAATGTTCTGTCGATGATCTCCATTGGTTTTTCAGGCGACCAATCGAAATAACCCACATAGGTTTTATTGTCTTTGTCGCGGCTGGTAAAATACACCCTGTACAGGTCTTCCTCTACCCGGAAAAAAGTGGGAAGCGCCGCATGCGAATGCTGCCACGTTAATGAAGTATCGGGTGTAAATAAAAGACCTTTCTTTTGAAACATTATTTCCTTACAACAATGGTAAATTCGTAAAGATTATAATCGTGAAGCAATGATACATTTTTGGAAAAATGCTTCTTACAATAGTCGAAGTAAAAAAGTGAATCTCCGTAGTTCAGATTTTCTGCCCGGTAATCCACATAACTGGTAAGCATATTGAATGAAAATCCTTTTTCAGAGAAATCGTTCATATTATGCAAGGTATTCAGTATGTATTTATCCCAATCTTCCTGGCTACTGTCGAACATTACATTGAAGATGCCCGATGCAATGGAATAATCCTTTTTCTCCGTAAGCGCAGATGCGAGGATCAATTTTTTGTTTGGGAACGAAGCCAGGTATTCTCCTGCCGCGGCAAGCATTTTTTCGCTGATGTCCAAGCCAACATATTCTGCAATATTAAATCCGTTACTGAGGCAGTACTTAACCGCTTCTCCATAACCTGATCCCAATTCATTGAGTGAAAATGGGATCGCAGGTTCTGATATCATATAGAACAGCTGCCTGAACCGGTTGTTGATCTTTTCCTGTGTGCCCCAGCCCACGCTGCGCGGATCAATTCCAAACTCAGAAATATTGTGATCATAAAGATCCTTTACCTTGCTTAAATCCATGAGGTTTAATTTTTAGGAATGAATTCGGTAGCCTTTGTCCCAATATAGGTCCTTCCTTCTTCGGTGTTTTTAACGATGAGGCAACCAGCTCCCAGGGTGGTAAACGGAGCAATGGTAATTCCATCGCGAAGGGTGGAGTTAACTCCAAGAAATGAATTGTTGCCGATGATACAATGCCCCGAGATCACCACATGAGAGGAAATAAATACGTTATCCTGCACCTTCGAATGATGACCGATGTGATTACCGCTCCATAAGATGCAGTTGTTGCCTATCTCAACAAAAGGCTGGATGGTGTTATCCTCGAAAATAAAACAATTGTCGCCTATGCTTTTTGCATAGTTCGTACATTTTGAGCTGATATAGGTAAGCAATGTATATCCCTTGGCCTTAGCCGCCTCGTAAAACTTTCTGCGAACGGTATTAGCTGTATTGTATCCGATGGCAATGTGCATCTCGAATGCTGCAGGAGGGTATTGCTTTTCAATATCTTCAAATGCTACAAGCGGACGGCCATAAATGGAAT
>DASWXS010000012.1:0-5688 GCA_036405375.1 Bacteroidia bacterium | reverse complement strand
TACACATTTACGTTTGAGAAGTGATGGCATTCTGCAGATCAATTATCCTGATCATTTTAGTTTTACTGTTGTAGAATCCATCGAATCAGTTAATGCCATAGGGGAAATAACAAATGGCGTACCTCATGTTCTGTTAAAGATTCCGGGTAAATATACAACAGTCGACAAAGGGTGCCGCGACCACGTATCAAAAGGAGATGGCGCACGTTTTTCAATAGCGGAAGCCTTCATTATTGAATCGCTGGCGCATAAGCTGGTTGCTAATTTTTACATCAAATTTGAGAAACCCCAGAAACCTACTGCTTTCTTCCAGCACATTCCTGAAGCAGAAAAATGGTTGAGAACGTTTATGAAGTAGATTATCTCGGATACTCGATCCTAACGTGATAAATATTCATCAATCGTTTTTTAAAGATCTTTTTGATCGTTGTAATATCGCGGAACGTTATATCTGAATTAATAAACTGCTGTTCCTCTATCTGGGAATTGATAATGCGTTCCACCAGCTCATCAATACTTACTGCATCATACTTTTTCAAACTTCTTGACGATGCTTCAATGCTGTCTGCCATCATCAGTACAGCCGTTTCCTTGCTGAATGGAACAGGACCCGCATACCTGAAATTTGCTTCTTCGGTTTGGGAAGAACCAAATTCATTGATAGACATCTTGTAAAAATAACGCGTTAAACTTGTACCGTGATGTGTGCGGATAAAATCGATGATCTGATCAGGAATACGATGTTTACGGGCCATTTCAACACCTTTGATCACGTGCCCGATAATTAACTGGGCACTCTCTTCATAACTTAATTCTTCATGAGGATTGGAGCCACCTACCTGGTTTTCGGTAAAGTAACGTGGATTCTCCATTTTACCAATGTCGTGATACATAGCACCTGTACGGATCAGCAAAGGGTTCCCTCCTACTTTCTGGATTGCTTCTTCTGCAAGACTAGCAACCTGCAAAGTGTGCTGAAATGTTCCGGGAGCCTTTGTAGCCAGCTCACGTAACAGGAATGAATTGGAATCGGAAAGTTCGAGCAAGGTAAAATCAGACACAAAACCAAAACCCTTTTCAAACAAAAAGATCATTGGATAAGCGATGAGTACCATTAATGCAGAAGCTGCATACACAGCATAATCATTCAATGCAATATCGTTACTTTTTGTTTCCAGGATAAATGTAAGCGCTGTGTGCGACAACATATAAATTACCAATACAACAAAAGAAGAAATCAATAACTGGGAACGGCGGGTCATGTTGGCAATACTAAAAATAGCTCCAATACCTGCAAGTGTTTCAATAAAGAAAAACTCAAAACGCTCAGCAGCAAAAAATGAAGTGATCAATACAATATTCAAGTGAGTGAACAAAGCAGTACGCGTATCAAAAAAAGCCCGGATCATAATAGGCGCAATCGTAAACGGGATGAGGAACAAACTTAATTTTTCAGAAAGGGAAACTCTTTCCGTTATAAAAACGAACAACAATGTAATCAATACAATAAAAGTAACATGCGAATTCTGGGCGAAAATATTCTTTCTGAAAAACGCCAGGAACAGAAAGATCATGCTCATACAAAGTATAGCGGCAACAAACTGGCCGATCAGCAAAAACACATAATCAGAAGTTGATACTCTTGTTTTATCCACTTCTTTCCGGAATGAATTAAGAATGTCATACTTTTCTTTACTCACTAATTCGCCTTTACTGATAATGATCTGACCTTTTACAATCTTATCCTTTGCCGGCAATATATTCGAAAGATCCTGGTCAAGCGCCTTTTTGGTAAGCGTATCATCATAAAACAAAGTCTGAACAAGGTTATTCTCCAGGAGATTAACCAGGTATTTTTTATCCTTTACATTGCTTTTTTCAACCGACTCTACAATAAATTTATCTGCACTTGCAAGCGTATAAAACCCGGAGAGTTCATACTCCTCAGCAATTCCCTTCTTCAGAACATATATCGAGTAATCGCCTGCCTTATCCTGGAGTACATCATGATTTTCAATGATCCCTTTCTTGTATATTGAATCAAGCAAGGGTTTACCGGCTTCATAAAACTGCTTTGTTTCTTTTTTATCAAGCGTATCAAAAAGGTTAAGCTTTTTTCTGAAGAGTTCGTCGTTGTACATAAAATACAAGCGCGCGTTCTTTATAGCAAATTCCTTTTCAGTTTCAAACTCTTCTACGCTTTTGTAAATAGGGAAATCGAATGGCGCAATCAGGTTGTCATAATTCCAGGGTTTACCACTTAACTGGTCGAATTCATATTTAAACTGTCCCCGTTTAGGCAGCATCCAAACAATGAGTGCAACAGATACAAAGAAAAGGAAAGCCTTGTACCAAAGCGCATGCTTATCACGCAAAAAACCAAATAAACCAGCCACAATTAATTTTTATCAAATGTTGTAATTATCACGCAATGAATCAGCCTCTTATACGTGTACTTTTCAACAGAAAGGCGCTTATTATTGGTAAAAAAGCCAAAAACAAACCATATTCCACTGATTTATAAATCATTAAATACTCATCTCCAGGCACCAACCATTAATGCTGGTGTTAATCAAATTAAGCTAAAATAATTCCCACATCCGTCTAAATACTTACATTTGGGCTGATTTTAACAAACACAAACAACAAAAAAATCACAAACAAAATGAAAGAAGTATATATAGTTTCCGCAGTAAGAACTCCGATCGGAAGTTTCAATGGTGTTTTATCATCAGTTCCTGCCGGTAAACTTGGAGCAGCTGCCATTAAAGGCGCTGTAGATAAGATCAAATTAGATACAAAAGAGATCGATGAAGTATTAATGGGTTGCGTATTGCAGGGAAACCTTGGTCAGGCTCCGGCACGCCAGGCAGCTAAATTTGCAGGATTACAGGACACCGTTCATTGTACTACCGTAAACAAAGTTTGCGCGTCGGGTATGAAAGCAGTTATGCAGGCAACACAAAGTATCAAATTAGGAGATACTTCTGTTGTGGTTGCAGGCGGAATGGAAAACATGAGCCAAGTTCCTTATTATTTACCAGATGGTCGTAATGGTTTCCGTTTGGGTAACAACGTGGTTATCGACGGATTGGTGAAAGATGGTTTAACAGATGTATACCACCAAAACCATATGGGTAACAGCGCTGAGCTAGCAGCGAAAGAATACAATATTACCCGCGAACAACAGGATGCATATGCTATTGAATCATACAAACGTTCACAGGCTTCATGGGCTGCTTCTAAATTCAATGAAGAAATCGTAGGAGTTGAAGTTCCACAGAAAAAAGGTGACGCGCTTATTGTAAAAGAAGATGAAGAATACAAACAGGTGAAATTCGAGAAGATCCCTGAATTAAGACCGGTATTCCAGAAAGATGGAACAGTAACAGCTGCAAACGCCTCAACCCTGAATGACGGAGCTGCCGCGTTGATCTTAATGAGCAAAGAAAAAATGGAGTCATTAGGATTAAAACCTTTGGCAAAAATTATTTCCTACGCTGATGCTGAACAGGCACCTGAATGGTTCACTACAAGTCCTTCAAAAGCATTACCTGCTGCAGTTGAAAAAGCAGGATTAAAAATGAGCGATATCGAATTCTTCGAAATCAATGAAGCATTTTCTGTTGTTTCTATCGCCAACAACCAATTAATGAAACTTGATCCTGCAAAAGTTAACGTAAATGGTGGTGCAGTATCATTAGGACATCCATTAGGATGCTCCGGTGCACGTATCATTGTAACATTGATCAACGTATTGAAACAAAATAACGCACGTTATGGTGCTGCAGGCATCTGTAATGGCGGCGGCGGCGCAAGCGCTGTTGTTATTGAGAACATTAAATAAAAACAAGAAGCTGTTTTGAAATCAATATGCTGTCAGTTCGAGCGCAGTCGAGAACAAAGCGTATAAAGGTAATAGCATCCGACTACGCTCGATATGACATTACCGAAATATCAAAACAGCTTCCTTATTAATTAAGAATGTACGGCATCTGTAATTTAAGTATAGTTCCCTGCAGAGCAGAACCATCAGGCAAAAGCGAGATGGTAACGCAATTATTGATGGGCGAGCATTTCGCTATACTTGAAGAAAAAGAAGACTGGCTGAAAATTAAAACAGCCATCGACAATTACGAATGTTGGATCAGCCACAAACAGTACTCTCCCATCCGCGAAAAAACATTTTCCGAATTACAGGCACAACCTGCACCACAGGCTAATGAACTTTTTTCGCTTGTAATCGATAAAAACAATAATACTACACTCCCGATCGTAATGGGAAGCAAATTTCCCGGTTTTGAGAAAGGTAATTTTAAGCTCGAGGAAAACAGTTCTTATCAATTTGAAGGAACAGTAACCGAAAATAAAAAAACAGATCCTAAAAGTATACTGGAAACAGCTCACCAATTTCTGAATGCGCCTTACCTTTGGGGAGGCAGAACCTGCTGGGGGATAGATTGTTCCGGCTTTACACAAATGGCTTACTCCATCAATGGTTTTCAATTGCCCCGTGATGCTTATCAGCAGGCAGAATTGGGAAGTCCATTAAGTTTTGTGGAAGAAGCTGAACCCGGAGATCTTGCTTTTTTCGACAACGAAGAAGGAAAGATCACGCATGTAGGAATCATTCTGAATAACAACCAGATCATTCATGCCTCCGGAAGAGTTCGGATAGATAAGTTTGATCACTACGGTATTTTTCATACAGAAAGAAAAAAATACTCTCACCTGTTAAGGGTAATAAAAAGAATCCTTTGATTTTTCGGCGTGTCAGGTCGAGCGCAGACGAGACCTAATCCAACGCATATCCTGAACGTTCTTTCAGGATCTCCATAAACGGTTTTTGCTGAATTTTACTTTCAAGCCAAGCTATGATATTAAAGTAATCAAGCACATTAGCCTGCATAGGATCTACTTTTATATCGTTTTCAATCTGGTTCATCAACTGAACAAACATTTCTTTATTCGGTTTTCCGGAACTGATCTTGATTGCCTTTTTCAGGAAGTCGAGCACATGCGTTATTGTCATCTGCAAACAATCTTTTTTGCTCAGGAACCGGTATGCCGATTTGATACGATAGTTCAATAACTCAGCGTTACCCATTTCATAATGAATAACAAGGCTCATCATTTGAGCAATACAGGTAATATCTGTGCTGTATTCAACGGAGTTATTGATGATCTCATTAATATGCTTGTTGGATGCTTTGTAATCACCAACCCCGAAATAAATATTAGCCAGGTAAAAATGATAACGTTGCTCCGAGCTTGGATTTCTTGCAGCAACAGGCATCAGGTCGCGTGCTGTTTTATACTGATCAATGATTTTTAAAGCCTTATCAAAATAACCACATGCATTGTAAATATCAGCCTGGAGATTATACACCATAAAATACTGGAACGGATTCTCGCGACGCAATGTATGCAGTCGTTCCATCAGCTCATTGGTACTTTCAATAGCTTTAACGTATTGTTTGTACTGGAATTCGATAAGCGCTTTGTTGTATAATGTGTTGTAATAACCACCGAAACGGGTATTGATCATCCATGGATTTTTGTTCCACATCTTCAACAGCTCGTTCACCATTATATAGGCTTTTTCAAAATCGCGCTTTACAAAATACACAATGCCTTTGGAAAGGAAAAAATAGAGCTTGTGGTGAAAATTGTAATTGGAATCGCTTT
>DASWXS010000011.1:0-3565 GCA_036405375.1 Bacteroidia bacterium | reverse complement strand
CTTACAATTTGTTGACAGGAAATTCCCGATTTCTTCAGCAGTTTGTTCAGGTCCTTTCTTGGAAACTTTAGTGTAAGGAAAAACCACTAATGTAAAGTCACCTTCAAATTCTTTTTTGGTTTGCTGCAATACAATGGTGTTTGTGTCAACATCCAGTTGATACAATTCAGCCAATGCCTTTTTAATTTCGGCAGCAAGTATATCTATAGCTTTTGTGAGCATTTCTTCTATAATTTTTGAGGTACAAAGGTGCGAAAAATGTTTGAGTTTAAAGGATTTTTGTTTGCAACACTAAACAATCAATTCCTTATTCACTCCTTTGATCAACCCAAGCTCCTGTGCCTTATCCATCATCAGGTTCACAGCTTTGCGTCCTAATTCGCCTAAGTCAACTGAATATTGATTTACGTATAGGTCAATGTGTTTTTGCATTACCGCTTCATCCATTTCCTGTGCATGTTCGCGCACAAATGGTCGTGAAGCCATTGGATGAGCAAAGGCATATTCCACACTTTTCCGGATAAGGCGATCAACTTTTTGTTTTATCTCCAACGGAAGATCACGTTTAATCACAATTCCACCCAATGGAATGGGTGCATGAATAAGACTCTCCCAAAACTCTCCCAGGTCAATGATCTTTTTCAGGCCTTTTTGTTCGTAGGTAAATCTGTTCTCATGAATGATTAAACCTGCATCGAACTCCCCCGACAGAACTCCTTCTTCAATTCCTGAAAAAACAAGCTCCGTTTTATTTTTTGCATTTGGGAAAGCAAGTGACAATAAAAAGTTGGCAGTGGTTAATTTGCCCGGTATCGCTACTTTCAGATCGTTATTCTTCACTTCATCAAGCGATATATCTCTTTTGGAAATAAGCAATGGGCCACAATTAAAGCCGAGGGCACTACCAGAATTCAAAAGTTGGTACAGATCTGTCAGGTACGAAAAAGCATGAAAGCTCAGCTTGGTACAATCCAGCTTTCCTTCAACAGCCCAACGGTTAAGGGTTTCCACATCTTCCATCTTCACATCAAAATCCAATCCTTCCATATCAATGCGTTTATTGATGATCGCATCAAATATAAAACAGTCATTCGGGCAAGGGCTAAAACCAAGAGTTATTTTCATATTTTTTCATCACTAAGGCGCTCAGATCACTGAGAAACATTAAGCATTATTTATTTTAATTAACCCTTAACCCTTAGTGAACCTTTGTGCACTCAGTGTCTTAGTGGTAATTTACTCTAATTCCTTCAAAACACTTAACAGTGTATCATTCAAATTTTTTATCGCTAATGGAATATCCCAGGCATCGCGGTTACGTTTGGTTACATAATTAGAAATAGCTCTTAGTTGTATGTACGGAATATTCTCCTGCTCACATACCAATGCTACTGCTGCTCCTTCCATACTTTCCACTTCCACATCAAACTGCTTGAGCAAACGATCAATGTTCTCTTCATTGCCATGCACTTTATTTACAGTGGCACCTAATACTTTCTTCAATCCTTCCAAAGCAGGAGTTTGTTTATGAAGCGAGTTGGTATATTGGTTTGTTCCTGGCAGGTTCAATTTTCCAAATTCTAGAAACACATCACCATCCTCTGCCCCCATTTCGGTAATACATTCGCTTACTACCTGCACCACTTCGCCTACCTTAATCCCACGATAAAATGAACCCGCAATACCCGCATTAATAACCAGGTCGTATGTGCTTCGCAATTTTTTTGTAAGCATATACGCGGTTTGGGTCATTCCTACACCTGTATACAGGAATTCAACGGTATTTTCGTTCACCGTATAAATACCATTTCCGTTCATAGCAAGTTTGTCAGCTAATGGTCTTACTTCAGGTTCTGTAGCAGAAACAACCAGGATTTTCATACATACAAAGATACAGAATACGTGAACTTTTTACGTAAATCAAATAGCAATCTTTTAAACCGATTGATAATTTTTGTCAAATACTATAAGAGTGCCAATTTTAGAGTAAATTTACAGGCGAATGAGATTATTGTTGTTTATAGCCGTTTTATTAGCCTTATCGCCTGCTTTTTCCCAGGAAAATGAGCGCTTCAACCTGGTACTTTCCGGTGGTGGAGTTGGCTCACAGGTTGATGGTGATTTTTACGGTGGTTATGATAAATTCGGCCCTTACGGTGGAATTTATCTGAATCGTGCCATTGGAGAAAAAGTTTCTATTGATTTCGGTCTTACTTATATCCAGAAAGGAGCACGACATAATGCTTCACAACAGGACCCGACTGGCTTTTATATTTCAAGGCTCAATTATGTAGAGATGCCCTTATTGTTTTCCGGTTACTATAAAAAGAAATATCGTTTTGAAGGCGGGTTAACTGTAGCATATCTTTTTAAATCACATGAAGAGAGCGCCAAAGTTGGAGTAATTAATACAGGATGGAAATCATATGATGTAGGATATGCAGCAGGGTTCGGTTATAAATTAAGCGACAAAGTGTATACTAACCTGCGCTACAATTATTCACTGGTTCCGATAAGGGCATACCAGGCAAATGTATATTTAGGGACTTTCTGGACCCGGTTGTTCAACAAGGGATTATACAACAATCTTATTCAGTTATCCATCAACTATATTATTTCACCTAAAGAAAAAAACAGTGAACAATAAAATTAAAATAGTTGTAGCCGTTACCGGCGCAAGTGGTTCCATTTATGCGAAAGTGCTTTTTGATTCACTGAGTAAACTATCTGACCAACTTGAAGCAGTAGGTGTAGTGATGAGCGATAATGCAAAGGCGGTTTGGAAACACGAATTGCAAAATGAAGATTATAACAAGTATCCTTTTACATTTTACAAAAAAGATGATTTCTTTGCCCCTTTTGCCTCAGGTTCTGCAAAGTATTCGCACATGATCGTTTGTCCCTGCAGCATGGGAACACTTGCGCGCATAGCAAGCGGCATCAGTAATGATCTCACAACAAGAGCTGCTGATGTTATTTTGAAAGAAAGAAGAAAACTTATACTTGTAACACGCGATACTCCCGTTTCATTGATCCACATCAACAATATGAAAACAGTTACCGAAGCTGGTGGAATCATCTGCCCCGCTTCACCAAGTTTTTATAGCAATCCCAAAAGCTTTGAAGAACTGGCAAAAACAGTTACTGACAGAGTAATTGATCTGTGTGGGTTTCAAAACAAAAGCTATCGCTGGGGAGAAAAATAATCTCATAGAACCTCCAACGGAAAGGATATTCGACATATTGGATCTTACCTGTTATAAACCGAATTAACATCTTTAAACACTTAAACCCCGCAGGTTTCACTACCTTTAGCGATATGCGGTGAGCCATTGTTTTGCCCAATCTCTTTATTTGAAATTATTTATAAAATATATGGTCAGTTTACGGTGCATCATGATGGTGAAAGCAGAACTAAGCAGACTGGAAATAGAAGATATTTCAATTGACCTTGGTATTGTGATTACAAAAGAAGAAATCGAACCAAAAAAACTAGAATTGCTAAAAACCAACCTGGTAAAATCCGGCTTGGAATTACTGGATGACAAAAAAAGTATTCTGATTG
>DASWXS010000010.1:0-1741 GCA_036405375.1 Bacteroidia bacterium | reverse complement strand
TGCTTTATATGGTTAACTCAAATAATGAAGCAATCAAACAAATCAATGCCCAGATCGAAACGCAGAAAAAGTTGTTGGTAGAAAGTATCAATTCCTACAGAAATAAATTGAAACTAAAATACCTTAACCTGAAACAAAAGTCGAATGAGCTGGCCTCCGAGTTTGCTCCCAAGCCGGATAAAGATCTTGAATATACCAGGTTGATGCGTTTGTTTTCCATCAATGAAAAATATTATACACTGTTGTTAGAGAAAAAAACAGAGTTTTCGATATCCAATGCAGGCTATGTTTCTCAAACAAGCATATTACAAAAAGCTTCTCCTGGCAGAGCTCCCGTATCGCCAAGTAAAAAGGCAGCTATACTGGTGGGATGTGTTAGTGCTTTCTTAATGAGTGTTTTACTGATTATTATAAGATACCTCATGCACGATCAGATTGTTTCATTAAACGAAATCACAAAGCATACGCATGCAGGAGTTAGTATTCTTGGTATTATACCTTCTTACGATAAAAATATCCCGATCTCTCAATTGGTAGTGGATAAAAATCCGAAATCAATTATGGCAGAGTCGTTCCGTTCCATCCGGACCAACCTGCAATTCATCTCAAATGATCCGGGCTCTAAACTGATTGCGCTAACATCAACTATATCAGGTGAAGGAAAAACTTTTGTGGCCCTTAACCTTGCAGGTATTATTGCGTTTTCGGGCAAACGTGTTGTGATCATTGATTTGGACATGCGCAAACCAAAAATCCACAAAGGTTTTGCGGTAGGCAATGAAAAAGGTATGAGTACTATCCTTATTAATAATCACACTATCCAGGAAAGTATAAATAAAAGCACCTTGTCTAATCTTGATTTCATCACTGCAGGTCCTATTCCACCCAATCCTTCTGAACTTATTATCAGCAACAGGATGACAGAAGTGTTGGAAGAGCTGAAACAAATGTATGACATAGTTATTATCGATAATCCGCCAATTGGATTGGTTACAGATGCTTTGCCTATGATACAACGTGCCGATTATCCAATCTATGTTTTCAGGTCAGATTACTCCAAGAAGAATTTTATCCAGATACTCGACAGGCTTCAGAATGAAAACAGTATTTCTAAAATATCAGTAGTTCTTAATGGCGTTGATATTAACCGCAAGAGCTATGGTTACAATTATGGTTATGGCTACGGTTATGGCTACGGTTATGGATCTAAGTATGGATATTACGAGGAAAAAAGCACTGAGACTAAGAAGAAAAAGAGCTGGTTGAAATCTAAAATTAAAGTAAGTTAATGGAGTTTATAGCAACACCAATTCGCGATTTATTCATTGTACAACCCAAAGTTTTCGAAGATCCGCGGGGTCACTTTTTTGAAAGCTATACGGAAAAGTCTTTTTTGGAAAAAAATATAAAAGTAAACTTTGTCCAGGACAACCAGTCTTTGTCTCAAATGGGAGTGGTAAGAGGTTTGCATTTCCAGGCGCCGCCTTATGCACAGGGAAAACTGGTTCGCGTTATTAAAGGAAGTGTGTTGGATGTAGCCCTTGATATCAGGAAAGGTTCACCAACCTACGGGCAGCATTTTTCTATAGAACTGAACGAGCGAAATAAAACAATGCTTTGGGTTCCCGAAGGATTTGCCCATGGTTTTTCAACCCTGGAAAACGATACGATTTTCCACTATAAATGTACTAACTATTATAACAAGGAGTCTGAGGGATCTGTGTTATGGAATGACCCGGAT
>DASWXS010000009.1:0-1687 GCA_036405375.1 Bacteroidia bacterium | reverse complement strand
AGTGGTAAACTTTATGAGTTCAACAGCACGGGCATGGATGAGATCTTTGACATAGATGATTATATGACCGGGGAGATTATTGAAGATTTTGATTTTTCGGATAGCGCGTTTTTTATAGCAACTACAAAAGGCATGGCAATAATCAGCAATAAAAAAGTAATTTTTTATAGAATGCTGGATGGCTTGCCATCAGAGTTTGTAGGTGCTGTTTATTATAGTAAACCGGATAATTGCCTGATACTTGGCACGGGAGAGAGAGGAATCCTGAAACTGCAGTTCAAAGATTGTTTTACCTTTTTGCCCGACTACACAGTTAATGCCCGGAGCTCTGTTTGTTCGATAATTAATTCGAAGTCAGAAGGTATTTTGTTCTCCGATAACCGGAGTAGCATCTACAAATACCAGGATGACACAATAGAGCCATTTGTAAACGTCAGGTCAAACGCTTCCCTCGCAGATATTGATGGGTTGCTATTTGCAGGCAGTTGGAATTATAATCTTTCAGTATTGAAAGGCAAAGAGTTGGTGAAAATGCTGACAAGTGGTAAGGAACTGCCAAGCAGCAGTGTTCACTGCTCTTTTAAAGATAGTAAGGGTAATATCTGGATTGGGACCCAGAATGGCCTTGCCCGCGGAACTACATTAAGTACCATAAAACCATTTATGTTCAAAGAAATACAGCAGGTGGTTATTTGTATTTATGAGCGAAAGGATGGGACTATATGCATTGGTGGAACAGGAGGCGTTTATTTAATAAAGGACAACCGTATAATTAAGCATTTAGGAAAAAAGGAAGGAATTGAAGGTAGAGAAATCAGGTGTTTTTACGAAGACGAAGAAGGCAAACTCTGGATCGGTTCGTATGGAGGAGGGTTGTATTGTTATTTTAATGAAAAGCTGCAAAGCATTAATAGGAAGAAGAATAATGCATTGAGTCTGGAAGTTTTTACCCTTGCGAAGGATCAATTTGGTTATTTGTACATGAGTTCTAACCAGGGATTGCACCGTATTAAAGAAGCTGATCTTAATGACTATTACTATAATAAAAAACAATACCTCGTGCCTTTCTATTATGGTGAAGAGTCAGGGATATTGAATACTGAATTCAATGGGGGCTTCCAAAATAATTTCCTTAAAACACTTGACAACGAGTTTTTGTTCCCAACAGTATTGGGGCTTGTAAAAGTTAAACCGGAAGTCCCGGAATTTGAAAAACTTAAACCTGATATTTCTTCTGTACTTATTAATGATACATTGTTCAGGTCGGAAGATCATATTTTTGAAAGAAGTACGTATTCTATCCGGTTCGATATTCATTGCGAACGACTTATAAACAAATACAATATACATTACCAATATAAGCTCGAAGGAGAAAAAAGTACTGAATGGAGCTCTTTGCAAACAGAGCCTTCGTTTAACTTTAAATTATTGCCAGCAGGTAAATATATATTCATTGTCAGAGCAATAGACGGTTTTAATGATTCAGCTCCCGTAGAGGTTCACTATGAATTTGAAATTAAACCCTACTTTTATGAAACAGCAGTTTTTAAAGGAGCGCTTGTTATCATGGCTTTAATATTGGTTGGCATTGTTGGTAGAGCGAGGGTAAATTACCAAAGAAGAAAAATAGAACAAAGGGAATCATACAGGAGGCGGATACTGGAATTAGAACTAAATGCAATCCAGG
>DASWXS010000008.1:0-3662 GCA_036405375.1 Bacteroidia bacterium | reverse complement strand
GTGTAAACGACCAGCGGTATCAATGATCACCACATCCGAATTGCGTGCAACCGCAGAACTTAATGTATCGAATGCAACCGATGCCGGGTCTGCACCCATTCCCTGCGATACAATAGGCACTCCAACACGCTCGCTCCAGATAGTTAACTGATCAACTGCTGCTGCCCTGAATGTATCAGCTGCACCCAGCAATACATTTTTACCACGCTGTTTAAACGCATTGGAAAGTTTACCAATAGTTGTTGTTTTACCAACGCCATTTACTCCCACAACCATAATTACATATGGTTTTTTATTTTCAGGAACTACAAAATCAACTTCATCGTTGCTGTTGTTCTCCGTAAGTAAAGATGCAATCTCTTCTTTTAAAATTTCATTCAATTGAGCGGTGCCCACATATTTATCTTTTGCAACACGCTCCTCAATTCGTTTAATGATCTTAATGGTAGTTTCTACACCAACGTCCGAAGAAATAAGGATTTCCTCGAGGTTGTCAAGCACCTCAGCATCAACTTCGCTTTTTCCGACAACAGCCTTGGCCAGCTTGGAAAAAAAACCTTCCTTGGTTTTTTCCAAACCTTTGTCCAGCGACTCTTTTTTGTCTTTACTGAAGAAACTGAAAATTCCCATTTTTATGATTTACTTGTACAAGTATAGTTTATTTTTCACCACCTACCCCAGAATGCAGTAAGATTTGCGGTTTTTATATGTTTTTGAAGGCACCGTATTAAATTACAAAAGCTCCTGCCTTTTGGGAAGAAGCTTCTGTAAGAAAAAACAATAAGATCTTATTTGGATTTAAGGAAATCCTGGATATGATCGTTATGTACGATTTCTTCTTTGAATGTGTAAGCACCAGTTTTTGGCGACTTAACCATTTTAATAACCTTGGTAAAATCTTTACCTTTTCCGGTCTTTAACGTTGCAACAACCTTCTTAGCCATTTCTCTATAGTATTATAAAGTGAATTATTTAATTTCTTTATGTACAGTCATTCTTTTCAGAATTGGATTGTACTTTTTAAGTTCAATACGCTCTGGCGTATTTTTTTTGTTCTTCTTAGTGATGTAACGGCTTGTTCCGTGCATACCGCTTTCTTTGTGCTCTGTGCACTCTAAAATCACCTGAATTCTGTTTTGCTTCTTTGCCATTGTCTTATGTTTTTAATAAACAGGGGTGCAAATGTAAATCTTTTTTTTCTAACAATCATATAAACAGGTCATTTTTTTTTGAAAATTCCTGTCTCTGCCATCATTTTTTCAATTTCTTCAGTTGTTTTAACAAGTTTCCCTGATAAAACATTTGGGTCTCCTTCCGTTATCAGCACATCATCCTCTATCCGGATGCCCATATTCCACCATTTTGGGTCGCAGGGAGAACCTTCCGGAATATAAATGCCCGGTTCCACCGTTATCACGCTGCCCGCCTTTAAACGCCCAAAAGTACCCGCATCATGCACATCCAAACCAAGGTAATGCGAAGTGCCATGAAAGAAATACTTTATAAAATCGTTCGGATCCTTGATGATGCCAAGCTCCACCAGCCCTTTTTTAATTATTTCCACAGCTGCATTGTGTGGGTCCCTGAAATTATTGCCCTTTTTGCAGGCTTTTATAGCCGCCAGCTGCGATTTTAACACAATGTCGTACAGTGCTTTCTGATCTTTGGTAAACTTACCACTAGCAGGCATAGTACGCGTTACATCAGCTGTATAACCATGATACTCGGCACCGGCATCCACTACCAGAAGCTCCGGATTATGCAATTTTTTACGATTGGTAACATAATGAAGAATGCAGGAATTCTCCCCTCCGCCTGCAATAGAAGGATAGCCCACTGATTCGGAAGCATTAAATTTGAAGCCGAACTCTACAATAGCCTGTGCCTGGTACTCAGTCATGGAAGAATCAAGGCTGCGTATGAGATCAGCGTGCGCGTCGCAGGTAATATCAATTGCTTTTTTTAAAAGCACCAGCTCTTCGGCTGTTTTAATCTCGCGGAGCCCGCACATAATGGTATGTAATGCAAAGGAGTTTTTTTTCGCCTTCACTTTCTCTGTGCGTTCACTAAACGCTTTTATCAACGAATACAGGTCTCCGGCATCGCTTGCATCATCGCGCACATCATTATGTAATGCCGAATGATAGATCTTGTCGAATTGCCCGAAATCCAGCTTCAGGTCGTGAAAAGCGATATTGTTATATACATTCACTATCCCATGTTTCTTTTTTGCGCCATCAATTCCTAATCTCCTGCCTGTCCAACTTTCGGCCAGGGGGTCGAGTGGCTGAACATAAAGCAATTCGCTGGTATTAATGCTGTCAATAGTTTGAGCTTCTTTAAAGATAATAAGAACCGCATTGGGCTCGGTATACCCGCACAAGTAATAAAAATTAGGATCCTGGCTATACTGGTAATCTACATCGTTGGAACGGTTGCGTTCGGGATTTGCGAAAATAACAGCCACCGAATTGGGCTCCATCTTATTTCTCAGTGCATCTCTTCTATTTGCATGGAAAGCTGCCGACAAGCCATCCGTATCATAATCTGTTGGATTACTTTGCGCAGAAACAGAAAGTTGTAAAACCAGTGCCAGGATAATAGTTGTGAAAACGCTTTTTATCATTTCAAATGTTATGTAAAACCGGAATAAAAAAAACCTTGCCGAAGTTACGACAAGGTTTACCTAATATCAAAAACTGTGCTTAATAATTAAGCCAGGATTCCGTTAGCTTTTGCTTCTTTCATACAAGCGAAAATACCTTTTTTGTTGATATTTTTGATTGCAGAAGTAGATACTCTTAAAGTAACCCACTCACCGGTTTCAGGAACAAAAAACTTTTTACGTTTCAAATTCACTTTAAACTGACGTGGAGTTTTTGTGTTAGAGTGAGAAACATTGTTTCCACCCATCGCTGTTTTTCCGGTTAACTGACAAATACGTGACATTATCTTAAATTTTAATCTGTTACTTAAATAAGGGCTGCAAATATACACACTTTTTTACGAATTGTGCAAATTTTTTGTTGATAAGTCATGCTTTTTCAGTGAATCAGGTATTTTCACAATATTAACATATTGAATTTCAATGAATTAACAGATTCGATTTTTAAAATTTAATCCCGGCAATTAACACATCATCTACCTGTTCCAGTTCACCCCTCCATTTTTCAATGGTCTCTCTCAGCAATTCCGACTGCTCGTTCATCGGCAAATGGTTTACTGAAATCAATAACTCTTCCAGCTGCTTATACTTGAATTTTTTTCCTTTCGGTCCACCAAACTGGTCAGCGTATCCGTCGGTATAAATATACAAAATGTCCCCGCTTTGAAGCTCTACTTCATAACTATTAAACGGTTCTGTTTTTTCTCCCTTACCTACCGGCATTTTATCGGCCTTTAAAGCAATTACTTCATTATTCCTGATCAGCAAAGGAACATTATAAGCTGCTGCATATTTTAGCTTTACGTACTTTCCAGAAGCATTGCTTTCCATACACAACAGGATCCCATCCATTCCATCCTGCCTTTCGGTTCCATGCGATACATTTGCTATAAGCTTATTCCTAACGTGGTCAAAAACTTTCCCTGGCTCTGTCATAACATTTTCCGATACAGCCTCATTAAGGTAAGAGATATTCAATAAACTCATAAAAGCCCCG
>DASWXS010000007.1:0-2723 GCA_036405375.1 Bacteroidia bacterium | reverse complement strand
GGTGCTGTAGAAGCTAATATGGATATAAAGCCCGGAACAGCTTTCCCTGAACCTTTGCCTGACTTAATGATTGGAGCAGATCTTTCCTGGGAAGTGGATATCTGGAAAAAGTTACGCAACTCAAAAAAATCGGCAGTGTATAGCTACTTGTCTTCTGTAGAAGGAAAGAATTTTATGGTAACACACCTGATTTCCGAGATCGCCAGTTCATATTATGAATTGATGGCATTGGATAATCAATTGGAGATCCTGAAACAGAACATCAAGATTCAGCAGGACGCTTTGGAAATAGTAAAGATGGAAAAAGAGGCGGCCAAAGTTACTGAATTGGCAGTGCGAAAGTTTGAAGCAGAGGTGTTTAAAAATCAAAGCCACCAGTATTACCTGATGCAGCAGATCACAGAAACAGAGAATCGGATCAATTTCCTGGTAGGAAGGTTTCCACAACCTGTTTCGCGAAATTCTAAAGCATTTGCTGAGATGGTTCCGGATACAATACAGGCAGGAATCCCATCACAGCTTTTAGAAAACCGTCCTGATATCAGGCAGGCTGAATATCAATTGGCAGCCGCAAAGCTGGATGTGAAATCAGCAAAGGCGAATTTTTATCCTTCGTTGGTGATCTCAGCAGGTGCAGGTTACCAGGCATTCAATCCTCAATTCCTGATCCAAACACCTGAATCGATGTTGTATTCTTTGGCCGGGCAACTGGTGGCACCATTGCTTAACAGGAATGCAATAAAAGCGAATTATGCTACTGCGAATGCAAAACAAATACAGGCGGTTTATAATTACGAACAAACCATTCTGAACTCGTATATTGAAGTAGTGAACCAGCTTTCGCATATTAATAACCTGGGCAAGAGTTATGAGTTGAAATCAAAACAAGTAGATGCACTTACCAAATCAATCGATATTTCTACTGTATTGTTCAAATCGGCCAGGGCTGATTATATGGAAGTACTGATGACGCAGCGGGATGCCCTGGATTCTAAATTCGATCTGATCGAAACAAAAATGCAGCAAATGAATGCAAGGGTTTACGTATATCGTGCCCTGGGCGGAGGCTGGAAGTAAGATAGTTTAGTTAACAAACATATTCATACGACCACTGATACGAGAGAGAGATTATTTTTCTTTAATTGTGTCGGTGGGAGTATGAAATATGAAGCCAACACCAAAAACATTTTCAATTTTTAGTTGTGGATCTTCTTTAAGATATTTCCTGATCTTCGTAATAAATACATCCAGGCTTCGTCCATAAAAGTAATCATTCTCACCCCAGAGATTCTTTAGCATATCTTCACGCTTGATGAGGTGATCCCGGTGTTGCGACAAATAGTTTAAAATATCACTTTCTTTTTCAGTGATCCGCTTCATGTTACCATTGATGGTTAACGACTGATTGGTATAGTCGAAAATATAATTACCCAATGTAGTTGCCGGGATGATTGGTTTGATTTCGTTTTCCAGTGCTCTTTTCAAAATAGCCTTAATCTTCCAGAGCAGCTCTTCCTCATCAAAGGGTTTGGTGATATAGTCATCCGCACCAATTCCATATCCCTTCAATTTGTCTTCTTTAAGCGATTTGGCAGTAATAAACAGCAAAGGAATATTTTTGTTCTTTAATCGGATCGTTTTTGCGAGAGAAAAACCATCCAGCTTAGGCATCATAATATCCAGTAGACACAGATCAAAATGATTTTCCTGGAAGGATTTTAATGCATATTCGCCATCCCTGCATAGTTTTACTATGAAACCTTCAGACTCCAGGTAATCCAACAGGAGCCCTCCAAGATTAGGATCATCCTCTGCGAGCAATATTTTCTTTTTACCTCTAAGCACGTGGAATTGTTATAATAAATGTAGTTCCTTTTCCTTTTTCGCTTTGCACTTCAATCGACCCCTGATGTAACTCGATAATAGTTTTCGTGTAAGCCAGTCCAAGCCCAAATCCTTTTACATCATGCACATCACCGGTAGGAACCCTGAAAAATTTATCGAATACTTTATCCTGGTATTCTTTGTCTATTCCGATTCCCTTATCAGCAATCCTGATCACCAGGTTTTGGGCAATGTTAATTGTTTGAATGAATAATTCGGGTTTCGTTCCGGAATACTTAATGGCGTTATCAACGAGATTTGCAAAAGCATTAGTAAGGTGTGTTTTATCTCCTGTTACTTTATACTGCTCTGCGTTCAGCTCTGTTTTTAATATTCCTTGCTTGTTCTCTACCTGTACACTTATGGTTTTTAAAGAGTCGCGAATGAGCTGATGAAAATCGAGCTCTGTTTTTCTTAAGGGAATTTCTCCTCTTTCCAATGCCGTCATGCTCAGCATTTGTTCTACCTGTAACCTTAATTTCTCATTCTCTTCCAGGATAATTCCGGCATAATGTTTTATTTTTTCTTCTTCCTTGATGGCAGGTTCCTTAATCATCATTTTCCCGGCAAGCGCTATATTGGTTAAAGGTGTTTTAAACTCATGTGTCATGTTATTAAGGAAGTCAGTGTTGTGCTCGGAAATTTGTTTCTCTTTTAATAATGACAGAGTTGTTTTCCAGAATAAAATCAAAACCACGCAGATCAAAACAACAGAGCTGAAAAATGGTATTCCCATTTCTGCAAGAATGTATTGTTCTTTTTCCGGGAAATGTAATTTTAACTCAAACCCATTTCTTATGGCTGCTTTTTCCAGGTTAATTTGATTGCATTTGGGCTCT
>DASWXS010000006.1:0-6996 GCA_036405375.1 Bacteroidia bacterium | reverse complement strand
GTACGTTTGTTTCCATTCTTAAAATAAACCTCCAAAAGTCCATCAATCGAGTCATTGTCGAAATGTCCTTTTGCTTTCAGATCTCCAGTGGCATAATAATACATGAACTCACCTTGCCTGAGGTAATTTTTCAAGTTCATTTCAAAATCTACCCGCTCTGTTTCTGGATTATATATTTTCAACAAGCCATTTCCGGCTTTCAGGTTACCGCCGTCCAGGTTTTTCCCTCTTTTACTCTTTACTTCTAATAGTTCATCATAATGGCCATCTTTACATTTTAACCTGCAAAGAATATTTCCATTTGGATAATAGAATACAAAAATACCGTCGCGCTTATGGTTTTTGTAAAGTTCATCCGAAAATTTCTCACCACTTATATAATATGTGCGTACTTTATGAATGCTATCGGTCCCTTGTTTGTATTTTTCAATAATATCAAATTTGTCAGAAATGGGTGTGGAACTTTCTAAGGGATTTTCCTCTTCACTGATCAGATCTAATGAATCAAGTTTCCTTGTTTCCGCTGCATTTTCTTTTGCAACTTTGTCAATGATCTCGTTGCAGGAAGATCCAGTGATGATTAATCCCGCAAGCAAAAAATAAAAGAATGGTCTCATAGTTGTACAAATTTACCACCCCGAACGGATTAACCAAATAACAAAGTTAAGTGTTTAAAAAAAAGCCCTTACCTGCGCACCTCCAATATGGATGATCTTATTGCCTGGTGTTTTACGGCCATCGTAATTAAAACTGATCTGCAGGTAGGTATTCAGGTTTTGCTGGTATTGCATACTCCAGGTAATATTTTGCCCGGGCTTCAATGAATTGAGCATTTCAAAAGCTATGGGTGAATTGAGCAGATCATTATAAGTAATGAGCAGGTAGTCGGCACGCATGGTAAAACTTCCTTTATTCAGCTTGTTGTATTTTATTTCCAGCAAAATATCATCAATTACAGCTTTTTGATTCCCGAATTCTTTGGCATTTTGTTTTTCGCTGCGTTTGTAACCGGTTGCCAGCCTGAAAGAAGTGTTGGGTTGAAAAACCAGTTTGGGTTCTGCTTCGTAATAGTTTATAGTGTAATTCCTGTTGGAAAGATAAATGGAATACGTTTTTTTAGTCCCATAATTTGCTGTTGTAAAAAAACCAAATGTTTTGGTGAAGTTATAGCGTAGTCTTAATTCATGCACTTCATTTTCCCTGCTTTCAAGTCCATTAACAAGCAATTGCTTTGTTCTGTTTTGTTGGTAATTATAATCAAAACCTCCAACCGCCGAACTCTGGTTAAAGAATAAAGCCTGCCTGAACAATGTATTGGTTGTGATGAGTAAGCTATCGTTAATACGGGTATCAAATGGATTATAAACGATGCTGTTGTTGTCTTCCAGCGATTTGTTATCAGTCCGGTAAACAGTTTGAGTTGCGAAACGGCCAATGAACTTTACAATTTTTTTCGAATCAGCTTTGCTGAAAACAGATGGCCGCAAATAGATATTCCCGCTAAACTGGTTGTGCGCTGCTTTCACATAATCGTTGGTTGGAGTAAAAACTTTTATGAAAATGGCCTGGTCGGTGTATTGAGCAATTTCAAATTCGTTTAATTCTTTAATACCGTTATTGTTATAGTCGTTCCAGTAATATTGCCCCTGCCCCGCTGCAACCTGCACGTACGAATATTCTTTGCGTTGCTCCAGGCCATACCCGATCTCGTAAAACAAACTGCTCTGGATAAACCCGCGCATAATGCGTGGTGAATATTCGAAACGGCTCAATAGTGTATTATCCGGGGTATTACTGATCAGGTTCGCATCTAAGATCTGGAGCTGCCTGTAAGTAACTGTTGCGCGTATAGGATGATTCCGGATGCTATTGATGTTTGCAACTCCACCGTAATTTTGAGCGTAAGCAGTTGATTTGAACCTGTTGTCGAAAGCTCTTTTGTCAGTACGTTCGCGGTAAAATAATTTATAGAAGTTACCTGTTGAGTCGGCGCTTTCAATACTTCCTTCTCTTTCCCAGAAAGAATAACTACGGGCTAATAACGAATCCTTGCTCGTATAATTAAAGGTGTTGCTTTCCATTTCATCTGTATAAGCTAGCACCAGTTTTTTTATTTGTTGGCTTACTCTCGACTTGTGCCGGTAGAATTGAGTTATGTTTTTATTGACAGAATTGTTTGAGCTCAAAAAGGACGGATTGAACTGTATCTTCAAACCACCCAGGTTGTAATTATTTTCGAGCTGATGCCTGAATCCCTGGTAGTTTCCTTCTTCAATGAATGAGTTAAACGTGTACAAACTTTTCGCTTTGTTGGAGCTTGTAAAACCTAATTGGGCTCCCGCTATGTGTTGCATATTTTTTACTGAGTCAGATATACGGTTCCAATCGCGGGTGAACTCTACTGATCGAAAGCGTTCTATTTGCGAAAAATCTTTGTGCAAATATTCATAAGAGATGCCGGTAAGTAATTTGGTTTTTGTATTATTAGCAGAATCGCGTTCACCTAATTTAAATTGGTTATTGAACTGAAATTTTCCTCCAAAGCCTTCATCATCTTTTGAATTGAATGGAGAAAATGTATTCAGGTCATTTTTTGTATAAGCACCTTCCCAGCTTATTTTTCCGGATTGATTTAGCAGGTACTCACCATTTACGATAGCCATTTGTTTTTTCTTTGGTGTCACCAAAACAATAACAGGCTCATAATTACCTTGTGGTATACCGGCAACCGGTTCGTACCATTGATACACTTTTCCGTTTGCGAGACTCTGGATCTGCCGGTAGTTCCCATTTCCTTCACCTACATAACTGAACCGGACTCTATAAGCTGTATCAGGGCTGGTAGAGTAATTGTAAATTATGTAAGTGCCCGAAGTAACAACAGTATCTTTTCTCTCGTAAAAAACTTCTGTAGAATTAAATTCTGCTGTTTGAGCGCCGTTTGTTACAGCAAGATTTAGCGTATCGCCAATGTTACGTAATAACAGCTTTTCATCAGTAGTTAATTCCTGCTGAAATGGTTTGTTGCGGTTATCCTGTTCGCTAAAGAAATGAAACCCTAATTTTAGTTTGTCATCGTTGTATTCTTCACCGATATAATATAACGAGCGATTGTAATTTCTTTCGGAGTATTGAAACTCAACAGTTATACGTTTGTCTTTTGTTATGATCTGTTTGGCAGTAAATGTAATCTCTGAGGTATTGTAGTCGATAATGTATTCATTTTCCTGCCCGCGCTGTATGAGCTTTCCATCAATGTAAACTTTTTCGGTTCCTGAAAGAACAATAATGAACAGTTCATTGTCTGCGCCTCTTAAACGGTATGGCCCCTGGTTGTTTTCAATTCCCTGTATTACGTTTCGCGCAAATTTACCACGTGATATCGCCCCGGATAAACGGGTATTTAAAGTTGATTTTTTAGTATGGGTTGAATCGAGTAAAAATGTATTTTCAAACAACAAACCCTGGGTTCGTTTGTAGAAATTCATAAAATAGCTGTTGGGCCTGCTCAATTGAAAATCACCCATCGTGATTTTCGAATCTTCATTGTTTACCTGGATAAATACTTTGTCGAATTCCTGCAACTGCTGTGTGTTACCATCCGGTTGGATAGGAATGTTATTGTCGGTTGCAACCAAAACAAGATCAAGGTCCTTGCTGAGCTTACCTGCAACCTGTAGGTTCATGTTGGAATTTACCACTACATCCTGGTTGTTTCCAAAGCTGATCCCTCTCGACACACTTCCGTTTTTTGTTAGGCCATCGTTCTGGAAAACAGGAGAATTTATTTTTTGAGCATTGTAATTAATGGTGAATGGATTTTGCCCCAGGCTTTGATCGCGGTTGAGTTCGCGGATATCTTTCCTGAACTTCCTTTTTTCGAAATTGATGGGAACTACTTTATAAGAAACACGAACACTGTCGCCTGGTACAAAAAAATCGAGTTTCTTCCGGTTGAGCAGGAGGAGTTTGTTTTCCTTATCAATGGTATAAAAAGTACTGTCTATTTTTTTTCCATTTAAGCTGATATTCATGCTTCCAGGAACGAGGCTTAATGAATCAAGAAAAATGGTGTCTGAACTTAGTTTGGAATACTGTATCCTTAAGGGACCTTTTTGCGCTTTCAGATAATTTCCAAGCAAAATAAGGACAGTGATTATTTGGATACACCTTTGCACAATTTTTATAACGTACTTAAAAGTACAAAATTGCAAATTAAGTTTGGGATTCACTGCGTTAGTACGAGGATGAATAAAATGTAAATAAAATTGCACCCAAAAATTGCCTTCGCCTGCAGATTCCGGTTACTTTCGTGAAAATTGACGACAAATGCCTAAAATAATAACGTATAATGTAAATGGAATAAGGGCCGCTATGGGAAAAGGCCTGATTAATTGGATGCGGGAAGTAAACCCGGATATTTTGTGTGTACAGGAAATTAAGGCAAGCCCCGAACAGGTTGGTGTGTTTGAGTTTGAAGAACTGGGCTATCATCATTACTGGCATCCTGCACAGAAAAAGGGATACAGCGGAGTAGCCATATTTTCTAAAATGAAGCCCGATAATGTAGTGTATGGCTGCGGGATACAGAAATATGATGACGAGGGTAGGTTTTTAAGAGCTGATTATGGCGATGTATCGGTTGTGAGTGTTTACCATCCGAGCGGAAGCAGTGGTGAGGAAAGGCAGGCATTTAAAATGATGTGGCTGGACGATTTTCATAATTATGTGGAGGAATTGAGGAAAACCCGCGAAAAATTGATCCTGTGTGGTGATTACAATATCTGCCATAAGGAAATCGACATTCATAATCCTAAAGCAAATGCCAATACCTCTGGGTTTTTGCCGGAAGAACGGGCCTGGTTCACAAAGTTCGTTGATTCGGGCTATATTGATACTTTTCGCCATTTTAACCAGGAACCTCACCAGTATAGTTGGTGGAGCTACAGGGCAGGAGCAAGGGGCAAGAACCTGGGCTGGCGTATTGATTACAACATGGTTACCGGAAATTTATCTGATAAATTGAGGCATTCCGTCATTTTACCGGATGCTATGCATTCAGACCATTGTCCCGTATGCTTAGATGTTGATTTTTAAAAGGTTACATCGATTTACCCCGTTGATTTTACGTTAACCCGTACGTCTAAAAAAATTAGCATATGTGTTTATTTTAAATATATTTGCAACTTACAAAATGAGTCATTAATTGAATATTTCCATATTTATGAAGAAACTGATAGTATTTGCACTTGCTGCAGGAATTTTAGCGTCTTGTTCCGGGGGTAAAACAGAAAAAGAATCTACTGAAGCCAAAGGCGGCGTTTATTATGGTGGAGTTTTTCGAATGAATGAGCTGGAAGACTTTAAAAATCTATATCCTTTAGCGATTATCGATGTGGTTTCTCACCGAATTGCAAACCAGGTTTACGAAGGTTTGGTAAAACTAAACCCGGCTGATCTTACAGTTACACCGGGAGTAGCATACAGATGGGAAACAAACGAACCTCAAACTATTTGGACATTTCACCTGCGTAAAGGAGTTAAATTTCATGATAACGCATGCTTTGCAGACGGAAAAGGCCGTGAGGTAAAGGCATCTGATTTCAAATACTGTCTTGATAAATTGTGTGAATCAAATGCGAACAACTCATTTTTTGAGATCACATTCAAAGACCGTGTAAAAGGAGCAACTGAATACTTTAATGCTTCTAAATCAGGTAAACCTGCTGAAGGTGGTGTTGCTGGTATCAAAGCGGTTGATGATTCTACTTTAACAATTGAGCTTATTAATCCTAACTCTGGTTTCTTAAACATCTTAAGTACTCCGGCAGGTTATGTATATCCAAAAGAGGCATTCGAAAAATATGGGATCGATATGCGTACACAGTGTGTTGGAACAGGTCCTTTCATGATCAAAACAGTAAAAGAAGGTGATGTAGTAATCCTTGAAAAAAATCCTGCTTATTGGGATTTTGATAAAGACGGAAACCAGTTACCATATCTTGATGCGATCAAATATACTTTCGTAAAAGAGAAGAAATCAGAAATGCTGGAATTCCAACGTGGGAACCTGGACATGGTTTTCCGTATTCCAATTGAAATGTACAAAGAAATCATGGGTGATTATCAAAATGCAAACGCCCGCAAAACTGATTTCGAAATCCAAACAACAGCTGCATTGGCAACCAACTATTACGGTATGCTGGCACCGCATCCTGCTTTCAACAAAAAAGAAGTTCGTTTAGCATTTAACTACGCTATCGATAGAAACAAGATCGTTGACTTCACACTTCAGGGCCAGGGACAAGCAGGTAATTATGGCGTAATTCCTCCGGTTGAAGCATTCAAAAAAGCAGGAATGAACTTTGATTCTTTAAAAGGATACTCTTATGACGTAGATAAAGCAAAACAATTAATGAAACAGGCAGGTTACCCTGATGGTAAAGGCTTCCCTAAAGTTGTTCTTACTATCAATAGCGGCGGCGGTGAGCGTAATCAGCAGGTTGCTGAAGTAATCCAGAAAATGTTGAAAGAAAACATTGGTGTAACTGTTGATATTAATGTTGTTCCATTTGCTGAACAAATTGATGCTTACCAGTCAGGTAAATTAGAATTCTTCCGTACTGCATGGATCGCTGATTACCCGGATCCGGTTTCTTTCCTTGGATTGTTCTACGGAAAAAGTGTTCCTGCAACCATGAACGAAAAATCATTCACCAATACTTCACGTTTCTCTAACGCAGCTTTTGATGCTAAATTTGAAGCTGCTATGAAAGAACCAGACAATGCAAAGCGCGCTGTTTTATTCAGAGAGTGTGACCAAATCCTAATTGATGAAGGTGCTTTATTACCATTGTTCTATGATGAGAATGATCGTTTGGTTCAGAAGAATGTACGTAACTTCCCGATTAATGCGATGGAATACAGAGATTTTACCCGTGTTTATATTATCCCTAAAGATAAAATGAACGCGATGGCGAAAAAATAAATCAGCCC
>DASWXS010000005.1:0-9368 GCA_036405375.1 Bacteroidia bacterium | reverse complement strand
TCTTTGGAATGGGTATGATCATGGGACCAACATTTGGTCCGACAATAGGCGGGTACGTAACCGAGCATATGACCTGGCACTGGATCTTCTTCATTAATATTCCGATAGGTATCGTAGCAGCATTTCTTTCATGGAACTATATTACGAACAGACCCGGCGCGGTAAAACCGAAAAAGATAGATTGGTGGGGAATTGTATTTTTGGTGGTCGCCATAGGTTCACTGCAATTCGTGCTGGAGGAGGGCACATCAAAAGACTGGTTTGAAAGTGCAGAGATCATTGTATTTTCCATTTTTGCTGTGTTTGGTTTAATAGCATTTATCTATCGTGAACTCAGTATTGATTACCCGGCTGTAAATATCCGTTTATATAAAAACTATAATCTCGCCATGGGCAGTCTTATGAATTTTATTCTTGGAGTTTTACTTTTCAGTACTGTATTTATCTTTCCATTGTTTGCACAAATCTCATTGGGTTGGACGCCGCTCCAAACGGGAGCATTTATGATACCGGGTGCTTTGTGCTCTGCTGTTGCCATGCCACTGGTTGCCAATTTGCTCAACAAAGGTGCTAATCCAAAAGCAATTATTATTATTGGTATTCTGCTCACATTTGGTTTCTTATTATTACTTGGTTTCGCATCGCCGGATTCAAATGAAAATAATTTTTACTTTCCTTTTGTGCTACGTGGTTTCGGAATTGCGTTTATGATGTCGCCAATACTTGCCCTCGCTGTTGGTGGTTTACAGGGCAAAGACATGGCGCAAGCCGTAGGTTTGGCAAATATGGTTCGACAATTAGGAGGAGCTGTAGGTATTGCGGTTATTAACTTGTATCTCACACATATTAACGCACAGATACGGGCCGATATGCTTCCGTATTTAAATCCTTACAATCCAATTGCTGCTGACCGATTGAACATGCTTACGCAGAATTTTACTTCGATGGGAATGGACATAGAAAAGGCACAGGCACTTGCTTACCGTTCGCTGGAAGGCGCTTTATTTAAGCAGCAGGCATTGGTGAGTTACGACCAGGGATTTTTGATGGTTGGCTTCGCAGTGCTTTTCGCTATTCCGATTGTATTATTGATCCGTTACAAAAAAGGAGCGAAAGCAAAAGTAATCGCAGATCATTAAACCAGGAAACGCTGGACAGACTGTACAAGATAAGCGATAAATTCTATCTTTGTGGCTGCTATAATCCGGGGATATGAAGAGATCGAGCCTGCTTGTTGTTTTATTATTGTTTCTGCAGGCAATTTCTTTTTCACAAACCAAACAAATTGCCCCGGTTGATTCGCTGATGCGAATTATGTTTACTTCAGCTTCTGACACCACCAAAGTAAACATGCTGATTGAAACGGGAGAGAATTTCTATGATATTGCTCCTGATTCATCCATGCGTTATTGGGAAACTGCCGAATCATTTTGCAATCAATCGCTTTCTAAAACATTGAATGCAAAAGAAACCTATGCGTTTAAAAGCTCCCTGGCCCGTACATACAATAACATGGCTTATTATTACCAGCGAAATTCTTTTCGCACGTCGGAAGCTTTTGTGTATTACCGCAAAGCATTGAACCTGGAAGAAAAAATCGGCAACGTAAAAGAAGAGGGTAAAACACTGAATAACCTGGCAACTTTATATTCTAATATGGGCGACATGGATAGTTGCATCCATTATCATCATAGGGCATTAAAAGCACGTGAAAAATCAGGTTACACACGTGGCATTATTATTTCTCTCAATAATCTTACAGCAGTGTATGTTCAGCAGGGAGAATTGGCAAAGGCAATGGAATATTCCAAAAAAGCGGAATTCATGTCGAGGAAGAACAAACTGCTGGAAGACCTTGCCAATATCTATTACAACCGGGGAAGCATCCTCATCAAGCAGGGTGATACCAGCCAGGCAGAACTCTATTTCATTAAATCATTGCAGGCTGCCAAATCGGGTTCCGAATACAATCGTTGTGAGGCCTCTATTAAAATGGCTGAATTCTTTTTAGCTGTCAACAAACCTGACAGTGCTATTGCCATTCTGAAAAGAGTTTTACCTATAGCTACACGTTTAAAGGCAACTTATCCAATCATTAATATTGAAAAGGACCTGGGAATGGCTTATTTAAAAAACAGAAAAACCGGCGAAGCCAAAACACATGTTATTACTGCCTTTGAACTTGCCAAAAAGATCAACAAACGACCTGATATTGGGAATTGCGCCGAGTTATTAAGCACCATCTACCAATCGGAAGGTAATACCGGAAAGGCCCTGGAGATGTATAAACTTTTTATTGCAATACGCGACAGTTCGTTCAACGAAGCAACGAGAAAAAATACGATCCGTGAACAGCTTCAGTACGACTACGAAAAAAAGGCCGCTGCGGATAGCCTGGAAATGGCTGCTAAAAAGAGAATTACGGATGCGGAACGCAAGCATGAAAGAACACAACGTTATGCATTATATGTAGGTGTTGTTTTGCTGCTTGCTTTCGGAGGATTTGTGTACCTGCGTTTCAGGGAATCACAGAAACAGCAACGGCTGATCAGGCAAAAGAATAAAGTAACAGAAATTCAGAAAAAAATCATAGAAGAAAAGCAAAATGAGATTGTTGGTTCTATGAATTACGCAAAACGTATCCAGTACTCTCTTCTTGCCAATGAAGGAATGTTACGGGAATTCTTTAAAGATTGTTTTGTATTGTTCAAGCCGAAAGATATTGTAAGCGGAGATTTTTATTGGGCAGCACGACAGCATGATTGTTTTTACCTTGCCGTTTGCGATAGTACAGGGCACGGCGTTCCGGGGGCATTCATGAGTTTATTAAGCATTGGTTTTTTAAGTGAAGCCATTAAGGAACGTAGCATAATAGAACCTGACAAGGTTTTTAATTACGTTCGTTCACGATTGGAAGAATCTGTAAATGCTGATGGTAACCGTGATGGTTTTGATGGAATTTTAATGGCGATTAATGAAAAAACGAAAACCATTACCTACGCTGCCGCGAATAACAGTCCCGTGATTGTAAAAAATGGTGAATTAATTAACCTACCCTGCGATAAAATGCCTGTTGGAAGACATGAGCACCAGAAACCTTTTCAGTTGTTTTCGATCGATTACAAGGATGCAAGCACCATCTATTTTTATACCGACGGTTTTGCAGATCAGTTTGGTGGACCGAAAGGAAAAAAATTCAAGTATAAAAAGCTGGAACAAATACTCCTGGGCAATTCAGCCAAACCTATGCAGGAACAATTGAACGCATTAAATGCCGCTTTCGATGACTGGAGAACGCCGGTAAAAACAGATACACACGGTATTACTTTCGAACAAACAGATGATGTGTGCGTAGTAGGTTTACACTTGCACAATTAATTCTGTCTATTCACATCACAAAATCCCTTTAGGTATAATTCTGCGCTGATAGGTTTTTACCAGCTTTTTGGGACCAACCGCACCATCGGGATTAAACTGCAACGTAGTCTCCCATGAATTTTCAGGTTTGAATTCTTCGTTCATTCCTTTCAAAACTCCCTGTGCAATTTTTTCAGAATAAATAATAGTGATACACTCCGTATTCAGGTTTGCACTTCTTGGATCAAGATTAAACGTTCCTATTACAGTGATCTTTCCATCAATTACCATCGATTTTGCATGAAGCCCGAAAATAGGTTTGTAATCCAGCTTTTTTTGTAAGGCACCGGTCATCATCTCGAAACGTTCTTTTGAATCAGGTCTGAATTCAAAAACACGGATACCTGTTTCCAATAACTCTTTGCGATCTTTCTGATAGCCTGCAAACGCTTCCAGGTTATCAGTAGAAGCAAGGCTGTTCGTTAACACTCTTACCTTCACTCCTTTTTTAGCTGCCTGTTTGAATAAATTTTTCCCAAGAGCCGTTGTGATCAGGTAAGGCGATTGAATATCCACCGAAACCTTAGCTCGTTTCACCAATGCAATAAGCGAATCAGTAGTTATTCCACCCCTTTCAATTTCACGATCGGCGTTCTTGCCCGGAAGATCTGAAACAAAATTTACACTGTCCAGCCAAACCAGGTCGCCGGAATCCTGGATTTTCCTGAATACATCCGGAAGCGTTTTAATCTTTTCCCTAACCTGTGGCCAGAAGTTTTCAGGGTTACAGGCATATTGATGTAAGTCGTCAAAACGCTTTGTGTCGGTAGAGTCTACTGTAGGATCTTCAACCAGTTTCGCAACAGGAACACTTAAAGGATCATCCCAGAACTTCTCGAAAGAGGTTTGTGCCGTTTTTACTGTTTTTCCTAATAGCAACACATCACGGTCACGGAAATTATATTCATGGTCATAATCAAAATACTCATCCGCAATATTTCTTCCACCGGTGATGACTACTTTTCCATCCACAATAAACGTTTTGTTATGCATGCGTTGGTTTGCGCCCTTAAAGTCGACCGAGAATTTTGCCACTTTCTGCACAATGTTCTTTCCAAGATTGATTCCCGGGTTATATATTTTTATGGAGATATTTTCATGTGAATCCATAGTGAGAATATCATGTGCACCGGCATCAACCAGGATATCGTCTACAAGAATCCTCACTTTTATTCCCCTGTCGGCTGCGCGTACCAGGTAATCGCAGGCAATCAATCCTACATTGTCGGTAGAAAATATAAAATACTGGATATCTATTGTTTGCTCGGCATATTCACACAACCATGCTCTCGATACCATCGAGCCATCGCCATCCTCCAACACATACACTCCGGTTTTATCTTTCATCCGTTCTGCAACAGGTTCCAGTTCTTTTGTAAGGCTTAATGAATCGTTGCGATGAATGGACGCACAAAAATCTTTTTCTGCAACTGGTTCTTTTTTCTCTGTATCACCACATGAAATGAAAATTGCTGCACAACAAAAAATAATAAAACTGAATAAGAATTTGGTATAAATCATGTTTCAATAAAATCTTTTCCGAAGGTAAAAATTCTTTTGAATATCAATTCAAGCGGGAAAGCTGACCAAGTTACGTTCCGTGATCTGTTGGGCAAGCCCTGAGTCACAATGAAGAACTCAAAGCCTTATGGCTTTGGTTTTTATTTTACTCGATTGCTTCAAGCGAGCTTGAGCAACCGTTACAAAATAAAAAAACCATCCTTTACGGATGGTTTTATTCATTTATCGAGGTCCCGACCAGTCTCTTATATACCGTCTGAATGGCCTAATATTACTACGTTTTTCGAAAGCAGGCTTCTAAATAGTGAAGTTTAAGTACTCTTTATCCTTATGCTTCAGGCACGAAAATACTCAAATTACACTAAACTTAAGTGCCTATTTTTTCAATTTACCTTTAAAATAAAACTTGAATACAAGAAAGACTGTCCCGGCAAAAAAGGTGTCAATAACACCAAATTTCCAATAATCTGCCTCCTTATCCGCCTTAATCAAGAAGTAAAAGGCTATGAAAAATGCTACAATGCAACTAATTGCCAAAATGAAACGAGTGAATATATTTGTTAACATAGAGTAGAGCATTACTTTATCTTCGGTTAGCTCCTTTTTCTCTTTCTTTTCAGGGGTTTGCTCCATACTAACGAACTAATTGATAAAAATCTCTTATTTGCCTTTCTCCAATTTCAGAAAACTCGTAAACATCCTTTTCTTCCATTCTACAAACAATGCAATCAACTGTATCAGGAATTTCACGCCTATCATTAACGATCTTTATTACCCTTCTGCATTGAGGACACAAGATTTCAATTTTCTTTACAAATAAACCTTCTCGAACAGCTAGGGTGCATAAAAATTTGGCAGCGAAATTTGGCATATTGTAAAATTGCCTGATATTTTCCACGTAGATTTTGTCCGGATCCGTGTCTTTAACGATCTCCAGCTTTCTTTCGACAAAGCTCCCTACAAAGGAGTTATCTATTGCTTGAAATAATCTTATCAATGACATTTTTTACTTGATTTGGATTTTTAGGATACAAAACAAAACTCAATTCTCCGTAAGAAGGGTTGGCCGTAAAATGTTCTGGGAAATTTTCATTATCAATAATATATTTGAACACTGTCTTTTCTATTGGCCCTTTCAATAATTCCTTGTAAACTTCCGGATACTGTTCCTTCAATGTATACGAACCATCCATAGACTCTGTTGCGGTAGATTTGTTTTTTTTGTATTCAACTTTTACACTATCGATCAAATCCTCTTCCCAAATTTTCTTAATTCCTTTGTTAACATCATTAATACGCAAATCGCAATAAGTCCTCAAAAATTCAACTATCTTATTTAGAATAATATCTTCACTAACTAATCTTGAGGACTGAATAACTGATCTGTTTTCTACTATCTTGCTAATATTTCTTTCTAGTATTGTAAACTGGACAATAACATGTTTGTCTTCAAATGATATTGATACAGGCTGATCAAACTTTACACTAACCTCTGCAATTGGATTGTTTAAAATAACCTTGTACTCAACGTCTATTTTACAGTTCCATTTCATTCCGTTATTAAGTGCGACTTCGGTCATCACCTCAATTCCAGCAGGTAAATTCCTTTTATCCGGTGCCATTGCCGCATAAGTTTTATCTGATGTAAACAAATAAACATGTTGCTTCGTAGAACCGAGATTAGAGTAAATGAAAGAATTCAACTCTGCTGCTGTATGCTTTTGGATAATTTCGGTTATGGTCCCTTTAAAATGATCCCGCACAAACTTTACAGGGAATAAATCGATTGCACGGCTAACAATTTGTTTGTGTCCATTCATAGGGTAGTAGTTCTTTCAGCATCAAAAATACAATAATATTGAACGTTTTAACGATAATATTGGCAACGTGAGTCTATTTTTAGTTTTCGTTTAAATAAACACGTATTTATACGTATTGCTTGACTACGTATTTATACCTATAAAAAAGCATGTATAAATACGTAGCACACCTACTACATGCCCAGGCGTTGTTGCAATTTCGCTGATAAGTGCAACAAGTATGTTGATCTCGCATTTTTTAATGCGGGTATTTAATCAACTTTTAAGGGTAAAACCCCTGATATTTTACTGCTAATCCTTCCGAAACGCCTATAAAATAAGGAAATCAATAAAACCTGTGCGATCAACAACAAATGTTGCAACAGTGTTGCAACATTTGTTGCAATATGCAACAACCATTGTTGCAGGTTAAATGTTTAGCCTTATTGAACCGTCACGTGATGGCCGAAAAGTCTACAACCGTGTGGGGTATCAATTAATTTACCGCTATTGCCGACTTTGCCGACTAAGTTCAAATAAACTGCTATTTATCAGTAGTTTAACGAAGTTCAAAATTTGAGTTTTACAGCGACTACCAAACGACTAAGATAAAATCTAACCGACTGATATTTAAGTCGGTTCAGTCGATAGGCAGTCGGTTTGATGTTGCAACAACCGACTGAACAACTACACTTCTATTATTCATTTATATATTATTTAGTCGGTTTAGTCGCTTGAAAATATAAATAAAATGACACCCTCATATAAAATTGTTTAAGGCCAAAAAAAACCCGAAACAGAATTTCGGGTTTTTAAAAAATTAGGCACTTCTAAAGACTATCCAATTGGTATTGTTTGTTCTGAGCAGATCCTTATCTCTTCTTAGTTTTGCAAATCCCTCTGTGTACTCTGAATACATTACAAGCCAGTTAGTAAAGACTTTGAGTTGCTTTCTATACTTATCGTCCTTCATATCCGGATAAGCATTCAAAAACCGGTCGTGCATTTCCTTTCGATCATAACGCTCACCGAACTTGATTGTTTCCCCTGCCATAAACTCTACAAACTCCTGGCATGTATGGTCAAGCAATTTACGCTTGCTAAGATTCAATTCTTTTGGTTGTATCAAAGAAAAATTGAAGTACACATTCAAACAATACATCATGAAATTATCAAACAAATTCCACTCCTCTTTATTCCAATCAGTAAAAAACCAGTGTTCAAACTCGTCCTTTGGACTGTATTTTTCATTATAATGATCTGCTAACTCAAACTCTATACTTCTGTCCTTTGAGCTTGCACCGTCGATCTTCACTGTTTTATTAGTAGACAGAATTATTTTAACTCGGATATTAAAAGGGTGCTTATTCTTTTTGTCTACTGTAATTCCTTCAGTAATATCATTATACAGCACTTCAAAATTAAAATACTGTTTAGCATCATTAATATGAACTATTTGCGTGTCTAAGGCACATTTGGAGTATTTATATTTCTCGCTTGGATCAAACTCTTTGCCTGGTATCTCAATATAACGCTTGATCTTTTCAAAACATTTAGTCAAAAGAGTTTTTCCGGTTCTTCCTTCAGCATCCTCAGATATTGAGCTGTCAGTTAATACAGTCGCTTTTAATTTAGTTTCAAAGTAACTATGTAGATTGTATCCTATAATTGAACATAAAGCTGTTAAGCGCTCCATGTTTCTACCACTTATTTGAAACATGAATTTTGCGAAGTAAGGCATGTTATCTCCACCCAATTCACCTAAATCAACGTGCGAAAATTCTCTATCAATAATTTGATTCTTCCAAATATATCCTGACAATTGGGTATAGTCAAACAACTTCCATCCTTCTTTGTTTACTTTCACGAAACCGTTATTAAAATAGATAAAAGCGGCTTCCTTTGTATCCTTGTTGAATTGAAAAATAGTCTCATTTTTTAATAATGACAACCTACTTTCACAGAAATAATGTGCAGGATTCTTATAAAATTTATCTAGGAGCATTTCTCTGAAAACACCATCAGGCAATTGCGCTGGTAGCTGATTAAGATAGTTTATAAAGAAATCTTGGATTTGAGTAATAGTAACTTCAGCTATTACTTGCTTGTCGATCTTAACAAACACATATTCCATGTTCTCTAAATCAAAGCGTCTGAAGCCAAAAGACAAAAGTAATTCAGTCCAAGCCCTATAATTGATAATTACATCGCCTATTGTTCGCTTATCTGTTTCCTTATCGAATTTGAATACAGGTTTATAAAATGGGACCAGAAGCGATTCGTCCTTTAACTTATCCTTTGATATTATTTCCGGCCTCAAACCTTCAATAATTGCGTCCGCCAAATCGTAACCGTCCGTTCGATCAGGGAATAAGTCTATTACCTCAAAATCTTGCTTGTATGCTCTTAATTTCTTTATCGTGCTGTTTTCCTTTCCTGCCTTATCTGCATCATTCAGGTAGTAAATCTTGCGATTAAAAAGGACTTCAATCTTCTCATCCGTTAGTTTATTTGCTCCACCGGTTGCTAACCAATTAAATTGCGGATAAACTGAAGCCGCAATGAAAGCTGTTTTTTCTGATTCAACAATACATATAATTTTATTGTCTTGCAGCAAATGTTCGCCAAACA
>DASWXS010000004.1:0-2945 GCA_036405375.1 Bacteroidia bacterium | reverse complement strand
ATGCCCGGTATTTATACCTGCATCATTTTTATCAAGTCCGTAGGTATCATCCATATCAAACATACGATAACGCCATTTGATAGCGCTTCCCAATGTATCCGGATATCTCCACCATGCAGCTTTTGTAGGAAAACCGGCATTAACAGTGTATCCGTTATAAATTACGAGATCAATCAAACTATTAAAATTCAACATGGAATCGGCAAGAAATCTTAATGAATCATTCCTCATATCATTCCCGGTAATAAAACTTGCCAGGCTACCCCAATCTGTTGCTGCAGCCACAGTAGGGCTTGAAGTCAGGGCACCATCTTTCTGAAGGCTTTGTGCTTTGGTTACTCCGTGATAAAATTTAGTGTACTCATCATCAAATGCTTCACGCATTTCATAAATTCCCACATACTTCCCGTTCAGGTAAACGATACATGGTTGGTAATGTGATCCATCAAGGCGTATACCGCTTTTCATTGCATAAGTCTGACAAAGTGCGTCACGCATATGAGTAGAAAGATTTCCATCCTGGGTAAAGCCGTGAGGGAAAACATCATCCCCGGCAACCTGGAATTTAATAGTTGTTTGTTCTGTCCTGGCACTTGTTCCTAAACCCGGATCAGTATATAATTGTTGTTTGTTGGTGTAACTATATCCGTATTCATCGTTCGCAGAATAGTCGAAACCGGCATATTTATTAGCAATAACGATCTGATCAGCAGAACCGGCAACGGCCTTACCAACTGTATTGAATTTATAAGATTTGTCCTTACCAAAGTATTCCATACTCAACATGTATGTAGCCGGAACACCAGCCGACAAACCAGGATATTGACCTGTTGTAACCGTGTCATAGCCCATAGAAACTACAGGTAGTGAGAAGTTGGTAGAAATTCCCGGAGGGTTTGGATTATCAATGATATAACTGAACGTTTCAACGAAACTTGGCAGGAATCTATACTGCGGAAGGAGATAATTACTTGGGTTTGCATCGGCTAAAACACTGGTATCAATGTATGCACGGATCACAGTAGAAGAATCGAGCGACAAAGCACTTCCGGTCCACTCCTGTTTAATTCCGGAAGCAACTGTGTAAGCGCTGGGATCCTTACCTATCCTTGCAGCCAACGGTCCCGCTCCTGTATAATACAAGTGAGGGTTAATGTTGGAAGGAATGGTACCAGGAATTTCAAGATTCAATTGTTGTGGCCCGGAATAAAATCCGCGCTGAAGCCCGAAATTTGGAGTTGGTAAATAGGCCCTGTAATATTTTTTTGTTTTGACATTTTTTGTTCCCGGCGTAGCTGTTGGAGCGTTGGCAGTATTGTGCGGGTAAATAAACCAGTTAGAGCTTCCATCAGGAATACGTGCCCAGGCATCGTTGGCTTTATGCCTCTTGATAGTAACGGTATCCTGCATAACCCCAACATCCGAAGTAAGAATAATTTTCTGGCCTTTCATCTGGATCAGGTCAAAATTAGTGTGGAATTGACCTCCGGTAACTATATTTTTTTCCGAAGCATAAACGATAATATATCCGGAATCAGGAATAACCGTACCGATCGGGAACTGCCACTTTCCAACAAATGTAGGATCGTTGGATACATAGTACCCTGATATGTCTACATCAACAGTATTGGGATTAAAAATCTCAAACCAGTCGGGCGTACCACCAAATGCATCCTGGTACACACCTGTTCCGCTTACATTGGCACAAGAGTATTCATTGATCTTTAATTTTCTCAGAGCCGACTGAGAAAATCCTTGAAGACCTAACATCACCAAAAGGGCAATCGTAAACAGTTTATTTTTAAATATATGCATAATCACTACTTAATTTTGAGCAATCCCAAAAATAGTAATTATTTACATAAGTTGTTAACTATTTTAACATATTCCCGGAGTTAAATAGTGACCTTAAATTAAGTTTCGGGATAGCCGATTACTTTGTAACTTCGTCGACTGATTTGTTGAATGGAATACGTTGGATATATATTGTTTATCGTAATAGGTTTTATCCTTGGATTAATTGGTGGAGGAGGCTCTATTCTGGGTGTTCCGGTTTTGGTATATGTACTTCATTACAGTGCAGAAGTTGCAACCGGCTATTCCCTTTTTATAGTAGGAATAACGGCATTGATAGGTGCATTCGCTTTTCTCAAAAAGGGGGATGTTAGCCTGGAAGCTATGCTGCAGTTCGCCATCCCATCTTTGTTAACGGTATATTCAGTTCGCAAATTCGTGATCCCAAAACTTCCCGATGTTTTTTTTAGTATAGGCGATTTTGCTGTTTCGCGCCACCTGGTAATTATGCTCGTATTTGCAACGCTTATGCTATTCTCTGCATTGAGCATGATCCGTAAAGGAAAAAATATTGCTTTAAAAAACCTGATGTGGGACGAGTTTTATAAAATGCCTTTCCGCTTTCCTGCAATTGTTCTGTTAGGTGTTGTTGTTGGTTTTTTATCCGGCTTTGTAGGCGCTGGTGGCGGATTCCTGATCATACCGGTGCTGGTGCTTTTTGCTCGTGTACCAATGAAAAAAGCTATCGGGACTTCTCTTTGCATTATAGCCATCAATTCACTTATTGGTTTTACAGGTAATATCGGAAGCATGCAGATCGATTGGAAGTTTTTACTCATTGTTTCCTTCATGAGCATTATCGGTATCATTATCGGAACCTACACCGGAACATTTATCAGCGGAAAAAAACTAAAACCGGCTTTTGGGTATTTCACGCTGGTTGTAGGAACATTTATTGTTATAAAAGAACTTTTAATTAAAAACTAACCTTTATACTTACATACCTTAAATTATGAAAATAGAACAAATATACACAGGCTGTCTTGCACAGGGAGCATATTACATAAGCTCGGGAGGAGAAGCTGCAATCATTGATCCTCTAAGAGAAGTAGCACCTTATATAGCCCGTGCCGAAAAAGACAATGTAAAAA
>DASWXS010000003.1:0-3369 GCA_036405375.1 Bacteroidia bacterium | reverse complement strand
AGTCTGTTTCATCCATGATACAAAAAGACGGATTTAACATTGCCATCTGGAAGATCTCATTACGTTTCTTTTCGCCTCCGCTGAATCCTTCGTTCACACTTCTGTTTGCAAGTTTGCCATCCAGCTCAACCAGCTTCTGCTTTTCCTTTACCAATGCCAGGAAATCTTTTGCTTCCATTGGCTCCTGCCCCTTGTATTCCCTTGTTTCGTTTATAGCTGTTTTCAGGAAATTGATATTACTTACTCCCGGAATTTCTACCGGGTATTGAAATGCAAGAAAAACTCCTTCACGTGCACGGTCTTCCGGTGCAAGTTCCAGCAGGTTCTTACCGTTGAAAAGCACTTCGCCTTCCGTTACTTCATAGTCTTCGCGACCCGCTAATACGTTTGATAATGTGGATTTACCCGAACCATTAGGTCCCATAATAGCATGCACTTCCCCAGCCTTTATTTCCAGGTTAATTCCTTTTAATATCTCTTTTCCTTCTACTGAAGCCTTCAAATTTTTAATTGTGATCATCCCTTTATTTTAAATATAATTGCGTTTTTATATGTTTCTAGTTGTTCTGTTTGATAGTGTTCGGTAATATATTTTTTTATTGAATCATTTCCTGCAATCACTACCTCATTTGCTTTTAGCAGGTTAGCGTTTGTGATGTTTATTTCCTTATTATATTGTTCAAACAAATGTTTGTAAAACAATACCGGGCTCCTAAAATTATTATCAGCAACACTTATTTTATCATAAGGCATACTGTTTTTACGATCGTGAAAATACTCCGGAATTACTTCGCACTTTCTTGCCTCCACGTCGGTAATATTATTGTTATGCGATCTTTTTATCGCGTAATAAACCGGTATAATAAAAAACAAAGTAGTAAAAGTTAATGCTGATCCCGACCTGGCCGAAAATACCATTGTGAGACGCCAGATCACATACCCGGCTAGTACAGCCAGCAACGGATAAAGCGGAACATCGTACCAATACAACTTGCTTACTGAAACCGAAATAAACAACAGGAAAAAAACTGTACTTAGTGTGGTTAACTGCAAAAACAATTTAAGAGAACGGTTCTCTTCTTTCGTTAATAAATATACAGCAGGTATAATTAAAATTGCAAATATTACAAAGCGCTCGTTAAAAAGATTATTCAGGTAGAAATCAAAAGGCTGATCGTGATCCTGCAATGGAGTTTGACCATACCTGTTGAACAGGCACAAAATATGTTTTTGCACATATTGATCACCGTATCCGTTCCGGATATACAAGAACAAAGCAATAAGCCCAAAACTGACCAGTAATCCAAGCCATACCCTGGTATCCTTCATTATGTCTCTTCTTTTGAAAAGAATATATAATGCATGAACCGGAAGGATAACCAATGCCACAAGTATTTTTGTATAAAATCCAAAAACAAGAAAGAAGAAATAAAGAAAGAGGTGTTTCAGTTTACCTGTCTCCAGGTAGTTGAAAAAAGAAATTGACATCCCAAGAATAGCGAAGGCAATCATGGTATCCATTTCGCCAGTACGTGCCGAATGAAAAGTAACAAAACCTTTTGCACAACATAAAACCAAAGCTATTATAAAGGAAAGTAAAATTCCAAAATGCTTTTTTATAAATACGAAAAGCATCAATACGGTTAAAGCTCCATATAATGCAGAGGGAAACCTGGCCCCGAACTCATTATATCCAAATAACTTTATTGAAACCATTTGATGCCAGAAGAACATAGGAGGCTTGTCATTATCCGGTGCACCATCAAAATAAGGTGCGATGAACTCATTCCGCTGAAGCATTTCATATGTATTCACTGCATACAATGATTCGTCCCAGGTTCTCATATAGAAACTACTGAGCCTGTGAAAAAAAACGAAATACAACACAACCGCCAAAAGCAGATAGATCAGGTATTTTGTTTGTTTGGATATGTTTTCTGTTAATCCCAAGAATATGCCATTTCTATGTAGTTAGCCAACGCTTCCTTCGAGGCTGATTGCCAATAATTTTTGTGCTTCAATGGCAAACTCCATTGGAAGTTTATTTAATACTTCCCTGCAATAGCCATTCACTATCAAACCAATCGCTTTTTCTGTACTGATCCCTCTTTGATTGCAATAAAACAGCTGATCTTCTCCAATTTTGGATGTTGTTGCTTCGTGCTCAACAACTGCTGATTTATCTTTTATTTCGATATATGGAAAAGTATGCGCCCCACATTTATCTCCCATCAACAAACTGTCGCATTGCGAGAAGTTACGTGCGTTAACAGCACCTTTCCTGATCTGTACCAATCCACGGTAAGAGTTATTACTTACCCCGGCTGATATACCTTTTGAAATAATGGTTGATTTGGTATTCTTACCAATGTGAATCATTTTTGTTCCTGTATCGGCCTGCTGATGATTATTGGTAACAGCAACTGAATAAAACTCTCCAACACTGTTATCTCCCTTCAGAATTACTGAAGGATATTTCCAGGTGATTGCCGAGCCTGTTTCAACCTGTGTCCAGCTGATCTTACTGTATTCACCAACACATAAACCACGCTTGGTAACGAAGTTATAGATACCACCTTTACCATCTTTATCGCCAGGGTACCAGTTTTGTACAGTACTGTATTTTACTTCAGCATTTTTATGCGCTACAATTTCAACAACTGCTGCATGCAATTGGTTTTCGTCGCGCTGTGGAGCAGTACAACCTTCCAGGTAGCTAACATACGATTCTTCATCGGCAACAATAAGTGTTCTTTCGAACTGTCCCGTTCCGGAAGAGTTGATACGGAAATAAGTAGATAGCTCCATCGGGCAACGAACGCCTTTTGGAATATAGCAAAATGAACCGTCGCTAAATACGGCTCCGTTCAATGCAGCATAATAGTTGTCGGTGTAAGGAACCACCATACCCATGTATTTTTTCACAAGATCCGGATGCTCCTGCACTGCTTCGCCGAACGAGCAAAATATGATTCCCTTTTCAGCAAGTGTTTCGCGGAAAGTGGTTTTAACAGAGATACTGTCGAATACTGCATCAACTGCTATATTGGAAGAAACACCTGTTAAGCGTTTTTGTTCTTCTAATGAAATTCCTAATTTTTCAAACGTTTTTAATAATTCCGGATCCACTTCATCCAGGCTTTTCAATTCCGGTTTTTTCTTTGGAGCCGAGTAATACGAAATATCCTGGAAATCAACTTTTGGATATGGAAAATATGCCCAGTTGCTTGGCTCTTTCATGGTAAGCCAATAACGATATGCTTTGAGACGATACTCCAGCATCCATTCCGGTTCATTTTTTTTGTGAGATAACAGGCGAATAACATCTTCATTCAATCCCTTCTTAAACGTATCCGATTCAATGTCGGT
>DASWXS010000002.1:0-2366 GCA_036405375.1 Bacteroidia bacterium | reverse complement strand
AAGTGTGATTCTTCTGTGATGCGCGAACCAATTCCTCCCGCAAAAATAACTACTTTCATGTTTTTCATTTTTTACGCGGAACAGGTAAAACTCCCATGTGCCTTGCGTAGTATAATCATGCAGGAAAAATCCCACGTGTAACAAATATAACTGTTTTTTAAACATTTTTGAAGACAAATAAAGAATCCATATATACCTGATCCTATATAAATTAAGCCTGGCTGCCATTAGGTGCTACCAACTATTTTCCTTAAATTTACAATTGATTCCTTTCCCTGTTTCAGTCAGAAGAAAAGGTATTCTTCAATAGATTTCATAAACCAATCTTAATTTTTGAACAGTTTATAATCTATTGGAGTAAAAAACACTAATATGAGCGTGCAGTTAACTAATTACAACAATTGGTTAAGGATGATATTGTATCCTTACCGATGGTTATATCGCACCCTCTTTGCTATTTTGTTTTATTGCCTCACTCCAAATTTCACTTATGCGCAGGCACCTTTTGTTCCAACCCAGTTAGCAGGCTTACAAATATGGCTGGCAGCAGATTCAGGAACTGTTCCCAGTGGCGGCAACATTCAGCAATGGCAAGACCTCAGCGGAAATAATGTGAGTGTAACACAAAATACAACCGTTAATCAGCCACAGCTTATTTCAAATGCACTCAATAACAAACCTGCCCTGCATTTCGGAAAAAACGGAAGCGGTGGCGATGAAACCTATTTTTCATTTCCCCAGGTCAGCCTGAATCCGGGTAACTTTACCATTGTTTGCTTTTATAAAACATCCGCAGCAACTAATCCTGTACATTTTATTCTTGGAGGAAGCGGCCAGGGTGTAAGTTCAGGCGGAACAAGTTTCCCGGGGTTGGTGATCTTCGACGGAAGCAACCTGTTGCAATCAACTGGCACCTACAACTCATACTCACTCAGTTCATTTACAAATAGTACTATCTATAGAAATGGATCGCAGCTTACTACCACAGGCACACCGGTTGGCACTATGACGCTTAACTCCGTAGGTGCACGACCAGATTTTTTGCCCGGATTTTTTTTAGGAGATATTTTTGAGATTCTGATCTTTAACAATCAGTTGGCAGACTCATCACGCGAATCGGTTGAAAATTATCTATACACTAAATACGCACCTCCACTGAATCTGGGGATGGACACAACCGTGTGCAGTTTTCCCCTGATACTTAAACCGAAGAAAGATCATTTTACAAACTACCTGTGGCAGGATAATTCTACCCAAGATTCGCTGGTCATAAATAGTGCAGGCACATACTACTTAACAGTTACAGATATATTTGGGAGAATAAGCTCCGACACCATTACAGTGAACCAGGATAATACAAACTATGCTGTTCACTTAGCTAACGATACCACCATATGCAGCGGGAACCAGGTTGTAATCATTGCAGGGCCCGGCTATTATTCATATCTCTGGTCAGGTTCCGAAACAAGCAATGCTATTAGCATCGGCTCAAGCGGAACTTATTCGGTAAGTGTAACCGATTGTTTGGGGAATATTTCTACTGATTCAATACGTATTGCAGTACAAAATCTTCCTCAATTCAGCTTGGGGAATGATACACTCACTTGCCATAATTCCAATTTTGTTCTTGATCCCGGTTTTCAAAATTCGACATCACTTAGTTTCGACTGGAATGACAATTCGCATGATTCTATTCATCCCGTTTCACATAGTGGGCTCTATTCCCTGGTGGTTACTGACAGCATTAGTTGTAATTATACAGATAATGTTCTGATTTCAATTGATTCAACATTATATGGAATTGCTCTTGGGCAGGACACTTCTTTCTGTGGGCCAGGTACTATACAGGTAAGCAATCCCGGCGTAGCAGGTGTGACCTATTTATGGAATGATAACTCTATTAATGATTCTCTTGATGTAACAACAAGCGACATCTACTCTATCAGCATTTCTAACATCAATTGTAACGTAAAAGATACTATCAGCATTATTGTGAACCCGATTCCTGCATTCTCACTTGGAAACGATACTACTGTTTGTTTTAACACAGGTTTCATCATCGACCCGGGAGTTTCCACTGCATCCAACACATTTGCCTGGTCCGATGGTTCTTCTGATTCAGTTCTTATACCCTCTCATTCGGGGCAATACTGGCTCCATTTAACCAGTAATGTAAATTGTACGTATGATGATTCTATACTTATCGCAATCGATTCCACTTTATCTTCCACTTCATTGGGACCTGATGCTTCACTCTGTTCGGGCAACCGGATTTCATTGATCAATGATCATCCACCGGGAATAGATTACCTTTGGAGCGACACCTCAACCGATACCATGCTAACTATTCTGAGCAGCGGACAATA
>DASWXS010000001.1:0-5405 GCA_036405375.1 Bacteroidia bacterium | reverse complement strand
AAAACAGCGAATTAGTCTGATCCGGGTTCCCGCTCCTATTATTCAATATCATTAAAGAGACTAACCAATAAGTTTTAGTTCCCGCTCATGTTAGCAACAAACTGATCAAAAAGGTAACGGCTATCATAAGGGCCCGGATTTGATTCCGGGTGATACTGAACACAAAATACTTTTTTATCTTTTAAACGGATTCCTTCAATGGTTTGATCATTCAGGTTTACATGCGTAATTTCCACATTAGGGTTCTTTTCAATATCTTCTAATGTGATGCTGAATCCATGATTTTGTGAAGTGATTTCGCTTTTACCGCTGATTACATTTTTTACCGGGCTATTGATTCCACGATGTCCGGCATGCATTTTATAGGTTGATATTCCTTGTGACTCAGCAATTAACTGGTGTCCGAGGCAAATACCAAAAACCGGCAGATTAGTATTGATTATATTTTTAACCAGCTCAATCTCCTCCTTCATCACTCCGGGATCTCCGGGGCCATTACTGATCATAAATCCATTTGGTTTAAACGCCATCAGGTCTTCCATTTTGGATTTCATTGGAAATACTTTCACATGGCATCCTCGTTCTACAAGGCTACGAACAATATTCTCTTTAACCCCAAAATCCATCAATGCAACCCTGTATTTCGAATTTTCATTCTTTGCTTCAAACGGTACGTCGGTAGTAACTTTCGATGAAAGTTCCAAACCTTGCATTGAAGGCACTTTTGCCAATTGTTCTTTTAGTTCTTCTATTGGTTTATTATCAGAGGAAATGATACAATTCATAGAACCTTTATCCCGGATATACCTTACAACAGCTCTTGTATCTACGTCTGAAATACATACAACCCCGGCTTTTTCAAGATAATTCTGCAAGGAATCATTTGCTCTTTTGCGGGAAAATCCATTATTGAATTTTTTACAGATCATTCCGGCAATTTTGATGGAGTCGCTTTCCACTTCGTGGGCTTCCACTCCATAATTACCGATGTGTACATTGGTCATTACCACAACCTGGCCAAAATAGGAAGGATCTGTAAAGATCTCCTGGTAGCCAGTCATACCTGTATTAAAACAGATTTCGCCTGTGGTTGTCCCGATTTTTCCTGCTGCTTTTCCTTCAAAAACGGTCCCATCTTCCAATAATAAGACTGCTTTTTGTTTTACCTGGTATTTTAATTGCATTGTGATATATTATCGGGACGCGAAGTTGCTAAAAAATGATGGTTTTTTAAGAGATTGTTGATTAAATTTTAAAAGACATAAAACACAAAAGCCCCAGAATTTCTTCCGAGGCTTCCGCGGTCTGGACGGGACTCGAACCCGCGACCTCCGCCGTGACAGGGCGGCATTCTAACCAGCTGAACTACCAGACCAGCAACCAAATTTTCATTTGGGAGTGCAAATATAGGCATAAGGTTTTAATTGCAAAACTTTTTAGCGAAAAAATTTGATTTTTAACCCGTTTTTTGGCTAATCTATTGAAAATAGGGATAAAAAAATGCCTGTGCAAAATATCGCCACTTATCTACGGTATTACTTTATGGCATTTTTAGACTTAGAGAGCTGTTCCCTCAAGTAATTTGAAGCCTGGGCAGCCCCATTTTTAGTAACATGATCTCCATCCGGTAAAAAGTCTTTGTCCTCCAGTTGCAGCCCGCTAAATTCAATCAATTCTACTCCCGAATTATTTATAGTGGTATAATATTTATTGCGGAACTCACCAGGAACCTGCTTAGCATACTTACTGTGCGTTGGCGCATTGATAACATAAACATGAATATTATGCTCTTTACACAATTTTACTATTTCCTGGTAATATTGTGTATTACTTTGCGAAAAACCACTCCGTTCTTTTTTATTATAATACGCACTTTGAATCCGTTGCGCAATGGATGAATCACTTATCGCAGCTTTTGTTGTATAATTTTCATATGCACCAACAAAGCTCAATTTTGTTCCTGAAGAGATTGCATTGTTCAAACCTAACAACATCGACTTTAACACCAACAATCCAGGGCTTTTGGTGTTTTTAAATAAGTGGAGCTGATCTTTTAATGGCAAAACAAAAAAATACCTGGAAGAAATATCCGGCAATAAAATATGATCGTCGTAATATCCTGCGAAACTATGATAACCTACTCCAAAAAAAACCGTATCTATTTGCGGATTAGCTTTAATAAATGCCTTTAGCTTATAATACGTATATATCATTCCTTCGCTGTTTTGCGACATATTAACTGTGTTGGGGAGCAACGAGTCGTTAATGGCAAGGCGGGTATGTGAGTCACCAATAACCAGCTTATTAACCGTTACAGGGAACTTATAATTGTCGATCTTTCTTTTTGAATTCATCCCAAAATAAAAGAAACAGATCACAAAAGGAACCACCAGTGGAGCCGCGAAGAATAGTATTTTTTTAAGGAACTTCTTCATGCTAAAACTGGAAATAAATAAATTGTTGCTCTGCGCCCGCAAATCCAAAAATAGCTGCAATAAGAACGTAATAGAATGTGAGCCTTATCAATCGGGGCCATTTAATTCCAAATGCTTCAATCGCATATTTCTGCTCTCTTCCCAGCCATTCAATTACCATAAATACAATCAACAATAAAAACAATGGAATTGGAAGGATTGCTGGTTTAGTGAATAAATCCTTGGAGAAGATTCCGGAAATAAAATCAACTGCATTTCCGATGCTTTCAGACCTAAAAAATATCCATGCAAAAACAGTTAACGAAAAAGTAATAAGTACCGATACTAATTCTCTGCCCGATGGAAACAATTTTCCCTGTGCAACTGTATCCAGGTTATTCCGGTTGCTTTTCATCAGTATAGAAGGCATAATATAAATTGCATTCAATAACCCCCAGGCAATAAAGGTCCAGTTGGCTCCATGCCAGAAACCACTTACCAGGAAAACGATGAACGTATTTCTAACCCGGATCCAGGTGCTTCCTTTGCTTCCTCCCAATGGTATGTATAAATAATCCCTGAACCAACTGGACAACGAGATATGCCATCGTCTCCAGAATTCAGCAATATCTCTTGAGAAATAAGGGAAAGAAAAATTTCTTAATAATTCAATACCAAACAACCGGGCTGTTCCCAATGCAATATCTGAATAGCCGGAAAAATCGCCATAGATCTGGATGGTAAAAAACAAAGCGCCAAGCGCCAATGTGCTTCCCGAATAATCACCATAATCATTAAAGATCACGTTAGCATATTTAGCACATTGATCAGCAATCACTACTTTTTTAAACAATCCCCACAAAATCTGCCGTAATCCATCCACTGCCTGCGTATAATCAAAAACTCTTTTTCTCTGGATCTGGGGTAAAAGGTGCGTAGCCCTTTCGATCGGCCCGGCAACCAGTAGAGGAAAGAAACTCACAAACACCGAGTAATTTACAAAGTTCTTTTCGGGTACAATCCTACTTTTGTAAATATCTATCACATACGATAGACCATGGAACGTATAAAACGAAATGCCTACGGGCAAAATAACTTTTAAAGTCCATGGATCTATATGAAAACCGAGGTATGATATAGCATCAGCAAAAGAAGAAGCAAAGAAATTATAATACTTAAATACGCCGAGGAAACCCAGGTTAACGGAGATACTGAACCAAAACCAGAATTTTTTTGTGCCGGTAGTTTTCGATTCATACATTTTTATTCCCGTAAAATAATCCAGTAGTGTGGAAAAAACGAGCAGGAATAAAAAACGCCAATCCCAGCAAGCATAAAAGAAATAACTCGCAACCAGTAGCAATATATTTTGCAGGCTCAATCGTTTATTAGTTGCAAACCAATAAAGGATAAAAACTATAGGCAGAAATATTGCGAAGCCAATCGAGTTAAAAAGCATAATCCCTGATTTACCTGATCAATGTTTCAATGTGATTCGCTAACTCTTTTGCATCAAACAATTCCATCATGGTTCTCCACTTCTCTATATTTTTACGAATCAATTCTTTTCCAAATTGCGTTGAATAGTCAGGCATATACAGTTCATTCGAATAAATGTAAATTCCATCCTTACAAATCCTGTCTTTCTGCCTGAATGAAATATAACCTTTATTCAATAATTCAGTTGAAATCTGCGTACCATAAGGAGTATCTTCATAAGTTGGCAAAGGCAACATTTCCACTTCCCAGAACAAGGGATTTATAGTTGTAAGACCTTTAATAACCGATAGCTCCGATCCCTGAACATCTATTTTGATAAAATCAACAGCTTTTACTCCCAACACTTCCAGCTCAATATCCAGAGTGCTCGTGGTAATGTCGTGCTCCGTATACTTTGTATACAAATTGTAATGTTTGCTGGAAAATAAATGTAAAAAAGGAGTACCCGGGCGTTTTAAAGAAGAGGCTCCTGTATGTTCCGGGATAAAATAAAACTTCGCCGGCCCAACTTGATCTCCCAGGAATTTATCGATAACCAAAAAACCCTGGCTTTTCAGGTTCTTTACTTCTTCCGGTTCACCTTCGCACAAAATAATATTTTGGAAAGCTGCTTTATTTTTGTTGATGAACGGCGATAAACCTGCTCTTGAACCGATATCCAGGTAAGTGAGTTTTACATTGGTATCATTGGCTTCACGAATAATATAAGTACGATCATCAATCTTATTAAATTCGTTCTGTAAACGGGTTCTGAATTCAAAAGCAAAACCTTCCAGGGCTTTTCCTTTCGACAATCGCCTGATCCCATTAATGAACCATACTGCAACCTTAATTGGGAATACAAGAAACAGGGCGTATAACTTTATGATTTTTTTCATGATCTTTTTCCGTTCATTTTTTCGTAAATGTTCACCGTGTTTTTATAATGATCCTGCAAAGTTATCATATGCTGGTGATCTCCGTTCAGAAAAGCCTCCACCTGTTTGTATAAACCAGGTTTAAAGTCAATATCAACTGTACTTTCCAGGTCTACTTCCACTACGCCCAATTGTCCTTTTTTCTGAAAAGAAAGTTTCTCCATCGGTCTCAGGATCAGTTTTCCTTCAAAAGTATTGAATTCAACTCCCCATCTGCCCGCTGATTGCCAGTTAGCATGATAATTAAAAAGTACGTTTTTTTCTGTAATACCTGCCCCCGCAAATTCGGAACCTCTCGGATGCCAGTCGAGCTTACCGCCTGTATAACTGGTCATTTCTTTAGGTAAACCAGCCACAAAAAACGCAACATCAATTACGTGAGAGGAATTACTCAATAACCAATTCTCAAGCACTTCTTTCGATTTATTGAGTGTAACAATTTCGTGTCCCCATTCGGTAAATTCAAAGCTGCACGATAAAAGTCCACCCTGCTCTTTTATCATTTGAATTGCTTTCTGGAACGAGCGGTAAAATCGCCTGTTGTATGCAACATAAGGGAATACATTTTTTCCTT